>JAQBNV010000090.1 GCA_028288395.1 Adhaeribacter sp.
AGCAGGGCCCGGGCAATCAGCATCTTCCGGGTTTGCCCGTTGGATAGTTTAATAACCGCCAGCCCCAGGAGATCTTCTAAGTGCAGTTGTTGGATAATGGTAGACCAGGTTGGGTGTTGCGGGGTAAGGCTGGTGGCGTTTTGCAAAAATTCGGCTACGGTAATAATGCCTTCGGTATCCGAACTGTTGTAGCGTTGCTGGTAATAATAATGCCCGTAGTTGAGGGTGCTGGCCTGCGGCTGAAATGAAATCAAAGCCACGTATTTTGGTAGTTCCCAAATATTTTCGGGCTCTGGCAGAAAATGATAAAGGATCTTGCCGGCCAGCAGGCGGTAGCGGCCCGCCAGGGCTTCGGCCAACAGGGTTTTACCGGATCCACTAGGCCCCGTAATGGCCCATGTCTCACCTTCCTGGATTTCCCAATTTAAATTCCGGAAAAGCGGTGCTTGGTATTTTCGAAACGAAACCTGCTGCAACTGCAGAAATAAACGGTTATTTACTTTATTGGAGGGGTGGACCATGAAATGAGAAAGCTGATATTTAAAGAAGGCGAAATATATTAAATTTTGCCGGAATGCCAGGAAACGGGAATGGGAGGATAGGAAGGGTTTTAAATAAGAAAGGCCGGTAACTACCGGCCTTTCTTATAAATAAATTATATCATAACAATTTAATCGGTTTCAAATGTCATTTGCGAACCGTCGCCACCCTGTAATTTCATTTCATCGTCCGATAAATTTAATACCTGAAATACTTCGGTCACATCGGAACCAACAAACTGCAGGGTTAAGGTTTTGGCCATGGCGTCGTAAGTCCATTTGCCGGATGCATTTTCTGTACTGGACCGCATACTAAAAGAACCATTGGCAAAAAATTGTATTTCCTGATTCTTTTCGGCACTGGTTAATTTGTCTTTGTCTCCGGTTGCAGTGGTTTCTTTCGTGGTTTTCCAGGTTTTACTTTCATTACCGGCAATATTGGAGGCATTGCCCACCGCCACTTTTTCTTTACAGCCGGCGGCTATTACTAAAAACAAGGTGAGAACGGCCAGGTAATTTTTAAGAATCGGAATATTCATAGTTATAAGGTTTAGTATTGGTTTAAGCTAGCCAGGTTTGGGGCTAATAAAAGATTTTGTTTTTTGAATGTTACGGTAACAGGTTATAATAGGTTAATATAAGGCTTTAATTTTATCTAAAATGCGCAGCAGATATCCTGGTTCAAAATAAAATTTCCCAATCTGCCATTAGATTAACTCAATAAAATAAAAACCAAATCAGGGTAGAGGCGTATTGGTAAAAGATTTAGGCCCTACTAAAATACTAAATATTAGGCTGTTATTCAAGAATATTAAATATATAAAACCATGGGATTATTTGATTTTTTAAAAAAAGGAGTGGAAAAACCGGCGCAGCCGCAAGCCAAACCTGCTACTGCTAACCCGGTGCAACAACCGGTAGCCAAACCCGCTCAGCCTGCGCAGCCAGCTTCTCCGCAAAAAGAATATTATACCGTTAAAAGTGGCGATTCCTTATCTAAAATCGCGAAAGAATTATACGGCGATGCCAGCGCCTGGCATAAAATTCACCAGGCTAATACCGACCAGATTAAAGATCCAAACTTGATACATCCGGGTCAGAAACTGGTAATTCCGAGATAAGTATTCGATTTTTGAAAAATAAAAAACCCGGCAGATTTTAAAACCTGCCGGGTTTTTTATTTTTAACGGGCACAAATGCCCCGGTACGGGCAATACTGACAAACTTCCAAATCCTGGGTTTTCCGGATGGGTTGGGTAGGGTCGAGCATCTCCCGCACAAAATTCTTCAAGTACGTTTCGGTAGCCGAAATAAAATCAACCGTGGTTCCCGCCGCTTCTTCAGAGAAAGCGATATCGGATGTCATCAATCCGGCATTGAGATTACGGAAAGAAATAATGCCGGCTTCTACCCGCCGAGCCGGTAAAGGAGGCATACTACCGCCTTCGGCCTCCAATTGTTTGGCCATTAAATACCGGTACAGCCATAGTTGCCGCACTTTATCGTATTTCCGGTCGGTGAGCAGGTGTTCTTTTACGTGTTCGGGCCTGATTTTTAAATCGGCTGGGGTTACCAGGCCCGTCTTGTAATCGATTACCCGCACGGCTTTTTCGCTAGCATCAATGCGGTCGGCTTTGCCGGCAATTTTTACCCAAACCATCTCGCCGCCTATTTCCACGGGCAGCACGGCTTCCATTTTTTGTTCGAGGCTAAGAATATGCAGGGGCAAATCCGGCGAAGCCGCTTCTTTCTTTAGATAACTTTCTAGCACCTGGGTAGCAATTTTGGCGAGTAAATAATTCATACCCTGTTCCGGTACGTGCTTCAGCGGCCCGGCTTTAAAGGCCAGTTCCACTTGTTTGGGCAAGGTGGCCAGCATTTTATTTACATCAGCGGCAGTTAAAAGTATTTTACTTTCCTGGAAAGGCCGGAAATAATCTTCTAAAACCTTATGAACAATATTGCCGAACTGATCGGCACCGATATTTTCTTCTACTTCTACGGTTTCCTGGATGCCGGCAATTTTGCTGAAATAATACTGGAGCGAGCAGTTGATATACATGTTCAGGTGCGAAGGGAAAAACCCTTTTTCCAAGGCTTTCCGGAGACTGCCCAGCACCTGTTCGTCTTTCTGGATAATAATATCGGGTTCGTAATTTTTGCTCGTGTGTTGTTCTACTACGGCGGTCAGGTCCCGGAAAGTAATATTGGGGTTGGCCGGTACAAGATGGTGTTGAATTTGCAGGATAAAACGGCTTTTTTCCCCGGAACCATAGGTGTCGGAGGGAAGCACGTAAAGCAGGTTTATCTTTTTGGCCCGTTGTAGCAAGCGGTAAAAATAATAAGACGTCATGCTTTCCTGTTCGGCGTAGGTGGGCAGGCCAAAGGCTTTCAACACATCGTACGGCATCAGCGATTTATGCTTTTTGGGCTGCGGCAATATATTTTCGTTTACCGATAATATAATCAGGTTCTCAAAATCCAGCGCCCGGGTTTCCAGGAATCCCATTACCTGGATGTCTGAAATGGGTTCGCCGCTGAAAGGCAGGCGGGTTTGGGCAATATTTTCGTACAGGAATTTTTTAAAGCTGCGGACCGATATTTTCTGTTGCCGGCAATCGAAAATGGAATCTAATTTTTTTACCAGCGTATAAAAAATATACAGGTATTCGGTTTCGATCGGATTTTCGGGCTGAAACTGGTAAACGGTTTTAAGTAAGTCAATCAGGTCGTAAAAAGAGGCAATAATATCGTCGCAGTTGCGCCAGGTTTTAAAAAGGGCCACAAACAGCGGGTGTTCCTGACCCAACTGCAGCAGCTCGCTGGCCGACAACAGTACCCGGTTTTTCTGAATGATTTCGGCGGCGGCATTGCTAATCAGGTTCTGCTGGCTTTTATTAAGGGCTAAGGAATTCAGGTATACTTCGTACCGCCGGATAAACGGGTGGGTTAATATTTTAGAAACCGTGAGGTGGTGGTACATATTAACCCGGTAGCCATTGGCATTGGCCTGCAATACACCGGTGAGGTGCAAATCGAATAATAAATCGATTAAATTATAAAGAGGCGTGCCTTTAAAGGTTAAGCCCATCGTAACGTTGTAATCCGGAATATCTTCACTGATGGAATGAAGCACCGGCAGCAGCATGGTTTCGTCGGGCAGCACGATGGCTACCTGGGCGCTGGGGTTTTGGCGGCGAATATCCTGGAGCAACTGGCCGGCAATTTTACCCTGCATACTGGCGTTGGCCACGGCAATGGCATTAATCTCTTTCGTGTCGGTTTGTAATAAATTCTGCTGCCATTTCCAATCGGGCAAGGGCCAGGCTTTTTTATATTTTTTCAGAAATTGACCGGCGCGGTTCTGGGCCGTATCAGCCATGTAAAAATCATCGGAATCGAACAGCATTTCCGCTTTTTTGTCGTGCAGGAGCGTCCGGATAATTATTTCTTCAGCACGGCTGATGGCATTGAGACCAATAAAAATAAATTGGTGACAAGTAGTGCGGCCCGCCAGTTCTTCTATATTTTCGGCAACGTACCGGTAAGCCATGCCGGCATAGGCTTGTTTTTCGGCCTTCAGTTTGCGGCGGAGTTTTTCGTAAGTTTTCTCCAGGTTATCCCAAAGCTTGAAATATTTCTGTACCAACGGCGAAATCTGGAAACCCAACCGGTGCGGGTCCCAGCGTTCCAGGGCTTTGGCTTCGCTTACATATTCAAAAAGCTTTTTTGTATCTACCACTTCCTGGTCCATCCGGCTGAAATCTTCGAGCAAGGTGCTCGCCCAGGCGACAAACTGGTCGAATTCGATATGTGGGTCCAGGTCCTGCATAATATCGAACAAATCGAGTTGCAGGTGAATGGGCTCCAGAATTTCTACCTTAGCCAGCCGGCAGATAAAATCTTCCATCGAAGAAATCTCCGGCGACCAGATGCCTTCGGTGGCAACCTGGGCCAACGCATTTTTGAAATAAATACTCGCCCGCCGGGTAGGTAGTACCACACAAATCTGGCTGATATTTTCGGGGTATTTATTATAAATATATTCGGCTGCCTGGTGCAGGAATGATCTCATTAGTTGGGTTTTGGTAAATGCGGCTGCTTGAGGCATCTAAATTAAAGGTTTTTAGGATAAGAAAGGGTATGCATATCTTGTAATTTAGATTATCTAAGAGCCAATAAAAGATGTAAGGGGAACTACCTATAAAACTACCATTACACAACAAATCATTCAATGAATATAAGTGTCTTCCTAAGCCACACTGCTGCTGATAAGCCTTTCGTCAGAAAGTTTGCTAGAGATTTAGAGAATCATGGGGTAAAACATTGGTTAGATGAAGCTGAAATTAAAATAGGTGAATCACTTATAGAAAAAATTCGGCAAGGACTAGATGAGGTCAATTATGTTGCTGTGATTCTCT
>JAQBNV010000324.1 GCA_028288395.1 Adhaeribacter sp.
GCGGGAGTAGCTCAGTTGGTAGAGCGACAGCCTTCCAAGCTGTAGGTCGCGGGTTCGAACCTCGTCTCCCGCTCTTTTGAGCGATTAGTGTTTAGCAAACAGGATACCTGGAAATAAAAGCTAAATACTGGCCGCTAATAGCTGTAAAAAGCCGACGTAGCTCAGGGGTAGAGTACTTCCTTGGTAAGGAAGGGGTCGTGGGTTCAATTCCCATCGTTGGCTCAAACTTAAGCAAACTTAAAGCAGGGCTTTTGCCTTTGCTTTTTTTGTGTTCAAGGTTTAAATGAAAAATTAACAATTCAACAATTCTAATAAAATGGCTAAAGAAAATTTTGATCGCTCCAAACCGCACGTAAACATCGGTACTATCGGTCACGTTGACCATGGCAAAACAACTTTGACTGCTGCTATTACTCAGGTTCTAGCGAACAAAGGTCTTGCCCAAAAAAGAGATTTCTCTTCAATTGACAATGCACCGGAAGAAAAAGAACGGGGTATCACTATTAATACATCACACGTAGAGTACTCAACTGTTATGCGTCACTATGCTCACGTTGACTGCCCAGGTCACGCTGACTACGTGAAAAACATGGTTACTGGTGCGGCTCAGATGGATGGTGCTATCCTGGTAGTAGCTGCAACTGATGGTCCAATGCCCCAAACCCGTGAACATATTCTGTTAGCCCGCCAGGTAGGTGTGCCTCAGTTGGTTGTGTTCATGAATAAAGTGGATATGGTGGATGATCCTGAATTGTTAGAATTGGTTGAAATGGAAATCCGTGAATTATTGTCGTTCTACGATTTCGATGGTGACAATATTCCGGTTATTCAGGGTTCTGCACTGGGTGGCTTAAACGGCGATGCCAAATGGGTTAAAACCATTGAAGAATTAATGGATGCTGTTGATAGCTGGATTCCAATTCCAACTCGTTTAACTGATCTGCCATTCCTGATGCCGGTTGAAGACGTTTTCTCAATCACGGGTCGTGGTACAGTAGCTACTGGCCGTATTGAGCGTGGTGTTGTAAATACGGGTGAATCAGTAGATATTTTGGGTATGGGTGCAGAAGGCTTAAAGTCAACTGTAACTGGTGTGGAAATGTTCCGCAAAATATTAGACAGAGGTGAAGCAGGTGATAACGTAGGTTTATTGTTGCGTGGTATCGATAAAGATATGATACGCCGCGGTATGGTTATCTGCAAGCCAGGTTCCGTAACGCCTCACCAAAAGTTCAAAGCCGAAGTATACGTATTGTCTAAAGAAGAAGGTGGTCGTCATACGCCATTCTTTAATAACTACCGTCCACAGTTTTATCTGCGTACTACCGACGTAACTGGTATTATTACTTTGCCAGAAGGTGTAGAGATGGTAATGCCAGGTGATAACATCACCATCACGGTGGAGTTAATCAACAAGGTGGCTATGGAAAAAGGTCTGCGTTTTGCGATTCGCGAAGGTGGCCGTACGGTAGGTGCCGGTCAGGTAACCGAAATTTTAGACTAAATAGGAAGTAAAACAAAATCCGTCTTAGAGGTATTTCTGGGACGGATTTTGTTTTACAGAATAAAATAACTAAATTTGCACTCCCGAATGAGAAAAAGTTCGCGGTGTGCATTTTTTTACGGGTGTAGCTCAATTGGTAGAGTAGTGGTCTCCAAAACCATTGGCTGGGAGTTCGAGTCTCTCCACCCGTGCAACACATATTAAAGTCTATCCGATAATAATGGACAAGGTAAAAAATTACATTAACGACATAATAGAGGAAATGAGATTTAAAGTCTCATGGCCTAGTTTTGCGGAGTTACAGAAGAGCTCAGTTTTGGTTCTGGTAGGGTCTATGTTGTTTGCAATTGTAGTAGGTGCGATGGACTTTGTATATGATACTGCTCTTGGTTGGTTTTACAGCCAGTTTTAAATTAGAGAAGTATGGCAGAATTAAAGTGGTACGTTGTTAGATCGGTAAGTGGGCAGGAAAAAAAGGCCAAGGCTTATTTAGAGAACGAAATTGCCCGGCAGAAGCTGGAAGAATACGTGCCGCAAGTGCTCATTCCGTCCGAGAAAGTATACGAGATGCGGAATGGAAAGAAGCGGGTACGGGAGCGTAGCTTTTTCCCGGGATACATTCTTATCCACGCAGACCTAACCCATGGAGAAGCAGAGCACATTATTGTGAGCACGCCAGGAGTTATCGGTTTCCTGGGAGCAAACGAAGGCACTACTGTTAAAAAACCAGTTCCATTGCGTTTGTCGGAAGTTAACCGCATCTTAGGAAAAGTTGACGAAACAGACGAGCAGGTTGAAACTTTAGATACACCGTTTATTGTTGGTGAAACGATAAAAGTAATGGATGGTCCATTTAATGGGTTTTCCGGTGTGGTAGAAGAAGTTTTTGAAGAACGTAAAAAACTAAATGTTATGGTTAAAATATTCGGCCGCAATACGCCGGTAGAGCTTAACTATTTGCAGGTAGAAAAAGAATCTTAAAGTACCAGGTTGTTTTCTAAATGCCTCAGGAAGTGGCCTGATTTATTAGCAGAGGCAAATTTATTTACTTAAAAGATTATCGCGGAAGGCAAAAGGCTGGAAGCTAATAAGAAAATGGCAAAAGAAATTAGAGGTTACCTGAAACTTCAGGTAAAGGGAGGCGCCGCGAATCCATCGCCGCCGATTGGACCTGCACTTGGCTCAAAAGGCTTAAACATCATGGAATTCTGTAAGCAGTTTAATGCCAGAACCCAGGATAAAGCTGGCCAGATTTGTCCGGTATTAATTACCATGTACACCGATAAATCATTCGATTTTGTGGTGAAAACTCCTCCGGCTCCAGTATTGTTAATGGATGCTGCTAAAATCAAAAATGGTTCTAAAGAGCCCAACCGGAACAAAGTAGGTTCGGTTACCTGGGACCAGATCAGAGAAATAGCTGAGATTAAAATGCCTGATTTAAATTCATTTAAAATTGAATCAGCTATGAAATTAGTAGCAGGTACTGCTCGCAGCATGGGTATTACAGTTTCAGGTACAGCTCCCTGGAGCGAATAAGCAGGAGGAAAAATGGCGAAATTAACCAAAAAAAGAAAGGTTGCTCTTGCAAAAGTAGAGCAAAATAAAGAATACACGCTATTAGATGCAGCGGGTCTGGTAAAGGAGATTACTTTTACTAAGTTTGATGCATCGGTAGACATTGATGTGCGCTTGGGTGTTGACCCTAGAAAAGCAGACCAAATGGTACGCGGCATTGCTACCTTACCCCACGGTACAGGTAAAAACGTTCGTGTTTTAGTATTATGCACACCGGAAAAAGAGCAAGAGGCGAAAGATGCCGGTGCTGATTTTGTAGGTTTGGACGAATACATCCAGAAGATTGAAAAAGGCTGGACAGACGTTGATGTAATTATTACCATGCCTTCTGTTATGGCTAAAGTTGGTCGTTTGGGAAGAATCTTAGGTCCTCGTAACCTGATGCCAAACCCAAAGTCTGGAACTGTAACGCCAGATGTGGCCAAAGCGGTAAAAGAAGTAAAAGCGGGTAAAATCGACTTTAAAGTAGATAAAACCGGTATCATACACACCA
>JAQBNV010000101.1 GCA_028288395.1 Adhaeribacter sp.
TATGATTATTGTCTGCATATGACTTTGATTTAACAATTAAATTTAAGGTATCTGTTTGTGTCTTAAAATTCCCTGTAAATTGTTTCAAAAGTTCTGGGCCTTGTTCTTCTATTAAAAACTCCAATTCCAATTCGTCCTGGTTTTTTTTAAACATAAAGTTCTTAGTTGGTTATCATTTTCTTAAAATATCAGCTAACTCGCGGATAAACGGAGTTCGTTCCGGTTATTAGCATTATTTTCGGAGTAATAACTACCCTTTCCCAGGATAAATCGTCTGATATTCGACAAGGGCAGCTAAGCGGTTCACCCTTTTGCTAATATATTGTTCTTTTTATAAATTATCTAATGGGCCGGTTCTTTTCGTTCGGACAATTATTGCAATATCAAAATCTGCTTTTAACACCATCAGCCAGTTTTAAGGTAAGTGACAAATTGGTCAACCACCTTCCACTTTATAAGCGCCTTTTACCGGAATTATTTGCTTATAAAAGAACTTTAGGTACCTAAATAAATATCTATGCCAGGAAGGAATTATTAGGCGTTTGCGTTCCAGGAATGTTTTTCTATGATTATTTAGGAGTCAGGAAGGCAGCACCAAAAATATTATTCGTTAGGTATCAGCTGGCGTTTGGGCTGGTAATAAGGTAATGAATATTTAGGCATGAACTGGTTTGCCCGGACCGACATCGGCACTTTACGGTTTTAAACAGTCGGGCGAGATAAATACTTAAAGGTATTGTCACTCCGGCTTTTTATCAATATGCCCATGCGCGTCATATTTAACAAAAGTGGCAGGTTTATGCGAAACCAGGCGCCTAATCCGGTACAGTTTACCCCTGCATAATGGCCTGGGCTTTTGCTATCATATTTTTGGAGCCGGTAATAAAAGGGAGGCGTTGGTGTAAGTTGGTGGGCTGAATCTCCAGCACCCGGGTCTGGCCATTGGTAGCTGTTCCGCCGGCCTGTTCGGCAATAAATGCGAGCGCGTTGCACTCGTACAACAAACGTAGTTTGCCCTGAGGCGCTTTTTCGGTGGCCGGATATAAATAAATGCCGCCTTTTAATAAATTCCGATGAAAATCCCCGACCAGCGAACCAGTATAACGGGCCGTCAGCGCTTCTTTCCGGCAATAATCCAGGTAAGCGCGGGTACCTTCGTCGAAATACCGGTAATTGCCTTCGTTGCAGGAATAGATATATCCTTCTTCCGGAATCCGGATGTCCTGGTGCGAGAGAAAAAATTCGCCCAAAGAAGGCTCGTACGTAAAGCCGTTTACGCCGTTTCCGGTAGTATATACCAGCATGGTGCAAGGGCCATAAATAATGTAGCCAGCCGCCACCTGCTGCTCGCCCGGCTGTAAACAATCGCTGAGCAAACCATCTTCGCCCAATCCCGACTGCCGCCGGTAAATCGAAAATATGGTACCGATAGAAACGTTTACGTCGATATTAGATGAACCATCGAGCGGGTCCATGGCTACGATGTATTTACCCTGGCAGTTTCCGGTCTGAATCATTTCGTCGTCTTCTTCCGAAATAATAGTGCAAACTTCTCCGCCGTTCCGCAGCGCCCGGATAAACCGAATATTAGCGATTACATCCAGTTTTTGCTGATCTTCCCCCTGAATATTCTGGCTGCCATACGCGCCGCTAATCCCGATTAACCCGGAATGATTTACTTCGCGGTTCACTATTTTGGCCGCCAACGCTAAGTCGCGCAGCAATTGCGATAGTTCTCCTGTGGCAAAAGGAAAATCCTCCTGGTTCCGCATGATAAACCGGTCGAGGGTGGTACCTACAGGTAAAGCTAATTTAGAATCCATGGTCCTGTTTATTTTAAAGAAGCAAACAGATATCTTTTCAACCGGCTCCGGGCAAATCCAATGAACGGCGCAAGCACACTGCCCGGGCCTTTGTTAATAGCCACAAACCGGATACAGACGGGTTAAATATTCTGGCTTTAAATTTTTACCGCCTGGCGGGCCAGCAGTTTCCATTGGCCCTGCTGTTTTTGCCAAATTAATAAAACGGCCAGTTTAACGTTTGCGGCTACCCCGCCATTGTTGGTCGTGGCAGCTAAATTATGCCGCACAATGGCCGCATTGCCGGCTATCTTTATTGTTTGCTCACTTAAATCTATCTTCACAAAATCCGACTCGCCACTCACAATGGCCTGCACAAAAGCCGCCTTGTCTTCTACCTTGCCGCTCGAGTGCCCGTAGCTGAGTTCGGGTGCCGCAATATTAGTTAGTGTCGTTTTATCGCCGTTTACCATGCCCGTTTTAAGTTTTTCTACCGCCTGCGCCACCTCTTTTTCTTCTTTGGTTTGGGCCGCCGCGGGGGCGCTAAAAGTTAAGCACGATACAATGGCTAAAAGAATCCATTTCATATAAACTGGTTTTGGTGATTATTTATTAATTCTGAATAAAAATGATTGCCGGGTATAAAACCAGGTTTTAATACCTGGTAACCAAAAAGATAATATTGGGGAATGAAGCCCTATCTAAACCAAGGGCTGTATAATGCTACTTACTGTTATTACAAAAAAATTATTAGCATAATAGCAGATTAAAAATCCGGGGCGCTATCGGACGAGATTACAAATCTCGTCCGGCCTCCTCTAAAAGCTAAATTGATGTAGCACCTGGTTAAACGGACTGTTTAAATATTAACGGGTTTCATGCGGGGCACCAAGGTGTGCATGATAAACCAGGCCAGCAAATAAGCGCCTCCGCAAATCAGGAACATGATAAAATAGGCGGTTTCGAGCTGGTTGATGCTTTCGTAATACACAAACATGCGCTTTTGTACCAGCGCCGACAACAAAATACCCCCCAGGCCGCCGGCCATGCCGCCCAAACCCGTAACGGATGCCACCGCTTTTTTAGGAAACATATCCGAAACGGTGGTAAAAATATTGGCGCTCCAGGCCTGGTGCGCTGCCGCCGCCAAACCAATTACCATTACCGCCAGCCACATATTGATGCTTCCTAATTCCTGGGCAAAAACAATAGGCAAAACCAAAATGGCATAAACCAGCATCGAGGTTTTGCGAGCCCGGAAAACCGGCCAGCCCATTTGAATAAATTTAAGCGGAACCCAGCCCCCGCCCACGCTTCCTACACTCGAAATGGTATACACCAGGGCTACCGGCCACATAATATCTAAACCCCGGATGCCGTATTGTTTGTCCAGGAAATCGGGCAGCCAGAACAAATAGAACCACCAAACCGGATCGGTTAAGAATTTGCCTATTACAAAAGCCCAGGTTTGCCGGAAACCCAGCAATTTAAGCCAAGGCACTTTGGCATCTGTTTTCACGGACACCGCAGCCAAATCATCTACATCGCTGTGAATGTAATCAAACTCGGCTTTCGTAAGGCGGGCTTGCCGGGCCGGTAATTCATACATCATTAGCCATACGACTACCCAGATAAACCCGATAGAACCGGTTAAAATAAAGGCCCATTTCCAACCCAGGGTTTCGGCAATTAACGGTACCGTCAGCGGCGCAATAATAGCGCCCACATTCGACCCGGAATTAAAAATACCGGTAGCAAAAGCTCTTTCCTTTTTCGGAAACCACTCGGCTGTTGCTTTGATGGCCGCCGGGAAGTTACCAGCCTCGGTAACGCCCAAAAAGGCCCGGGCAACGGCAAAACCAAAAGTGCTTGCAACAAACGCATGACCAACCGCCGCCACACTCCACAAAAAGGTAGCTAAGGCATAACCCATTTTAGTACCCAGCCTATCGATGAGCTGCCCGGCCCCTACCATGCCCAGGGCATAGGCAAACTTGAAGGCAATTTCTATATCGGCATAATCTCCGGACGTCCAGCTAAACTCTTCGGTCAGGTAAGGTTTAAGCAAGGCAATTACGGCCCGATCCAGGTAGTTGATGGTGGTAGCAAAAAATAACAGGGAACAAATGGTCCAGCGGTATTTGCCCATTTTATCCGGCGGTTGAACCGGATTTTGGGGCGTCGACGGAGAGGTGGTGGATGTGCGCTGCATGGGTTAAATAAATTAGTAAGTATGAATTAGAAAGTATGAATTGAAAAAGAAATCAATCCATTTATAATTATGAGTCAGAAATTAAATTCAAACAATGCTTATTTTATGCTCAAGGAGTTTAATCAGATTGTTCTCTCTTCATCTGAATCTAAAGATAGGTATTTATGAATCAACCTCTAATTCATAATTCATAATTTCTAATTCATAATAATTTTAACCCCGGACGGATTTAATGATAGCGGCTGCTTCTTTGGTGAGCGCTTCTATTTGGGCATAGTTCTGTTGCTCGAGCAAGGGTTTACTAATGAGTTTGCTGCCCATGCCTACAGCACAAACCCCGGCCTTAAACCAACCGGCAATATTTTCCTTATCTAAATCAACGCCGCCGGTAGGCATAAATAATAAATCGGGAAATAATTCTTTTACCGCCGACAGGAAAGCCGTTCCTAAAATATTGCCGGGAAATAATTTAATTAGTTTGGCGCCCAGTTGTTCGGCCCGGATTATTTCGGTGGGAGTCATACAACCAGGTACCCACAGCATATCGTTTTTATCGGCTACCGCAGCGGCATCTTCTACCAAACCGGGGCTGATAATATAATGGGCGCCGGCATCGATAAAGGACTGGGCGGAAGCTGCGTTTTTGATGGTACCTACTCCTAAATACATGCCTTCCAGTTCGGTGTCGCAAACCTGGCGCATTTTTTCAAAATTCTTTAAAGCCGCTTCGCCCCGGTTGGTATATTCTACAGTTCTGATACCGGCATTGTATAAAGCCCGTAATACTTCGATGCTAACTTCCGGATCTTTATAAAAAAATAAAGGCAGAAATCCCTGTTGCGGGATTAATTGTAGAATGTGCGATTTTTTATCCATAAGTGTTCTTTTTTTAATTAATACAATAATAGAAGTAATTATTAATTTATCATTAATTTATCATCTGAAAAAAAACCAACTGGCTTTCCATTTAAATATTAACAAAGGCTAAATATAATAAATTGACAGGCATTAATCTGTATAAATAGTTGCCGACAAAAAAACAATTGCCCATCTTTGTTTGCTTTAAGAAGTAAAATTTAAAACAGATTTTAATACCCGCGTTTTTAATTTTATCAGAAACCTTTTTTATTTTTTTAATCAAAACCTTAAAATCCATTATGCCAAAAAAAGTAGTAACCCTCGGAGAAATAATGCTGCGCTTATCTACTCCAGATTTTAAAAGATTTGTTCAGGCTGACACTTTTGATGTTACCTACGGTGGCGGCGAAGCTAACGTAGCGGCGGCTATTTGTAATTACGGCGAAAACGGCACTTTTGTAACCAAAGTACCTGATAATCCCATTGGGCAGGCAGCCATTAACCATTTACGGCGGTTTGGTGTCGATACCCAGTATATTGCCCGGGGTGGTCAGCGTTTAGGCATTTATTTTCTGGAGCCAGGCGCTTCGATGCGGGCTTCGCAGGTGGTTTACGACCGGGCCGGCGCTTCTATTGCCGATGTGGATGTAAGTGAGTTTGATTTTGACAAAATTTTTGAAGGAGCTGATTGGTTCCATACAACCGGTATTACGCCGGCGCTCAGCGACAAAGCCGCCGCCCTTACCGAAGCGGCCTTAAAAGCAGCTAAAGCCAAAGGTATTACCACCAGCATTGACCTGAACTATCGCAAAAAATTGTGGACGAAAGAAAAAGCCCGCGAAGTGATGACCCGCCTTTGCCAGTACGTAGACGTTTGTATCGGCAACGAGGAAGATGCTGATACTACTTTAGGTTTTAAAAGCGAAGGCACCGATATTACCAAAGGGGAATTAAACCTGGAAGGTTACAAAGATGTGTTTAAGCAAATGCAAGAGAAATTTGGCTTTAAATATATTGCGTCTACCCTG
The DNA here is from genome assembly GCA_028288395.1 of Adhaeribacter sp. GTDB lineage: Bacteria > Bacteroidota > Bacteroidia > Cytophagales > Hymenobacteraceae > Adhaeribacter. The sequence goes on from JAQBNV010000101.1 coordinate 5,901, forward strand.
CGCGAAAGCCACAGTGCCTCCGATAATGGCTGGAGTGCATTGGTTTACGATGGCACCGAGTTTTACCACACGAAACAATACGAAGTACGCATCGTGGATCGCGTAGGCAGCGGCGACTCTTTTGCGAGTGGTTTTATTTACGGTTTGGTTACTGGTATGCCCATGAACCAGGCTGCTGAGTTTGGCGTAGGCGCTTCGGCTTTGAAACACACCATTCCGGGCGACCTGAACCACGCTACCCGCAAAGAAGTAATCGACCTGATAGAAGGTGATGCTTCCGGACGCGTACAGCGGTAATAATTTAGTTAAAAGTTGAAAGTTGGGTGTTGTTTTACCTCGCTAGATTTTCAACTTAAAACACAACATACGCTAAAATAAAAATCCGTCTGGCTATTGGGTGAGGCGGATTTTTATTTTAGCTGAATAATAGAAACGCAATTGGTTTGCTTTTCTATTATTCAGGAGTAAACTTGTTTGCAGGTAATGAACATGTTACCTTCTATAGGACAGTTCTTACCTCTTTTAGTAATTTCTGATAATTAAGAATATTCCTTTATCTGAAAAATATTCATTTAATTAAAATCCGTAATAATGGTACTAGATACTTTAGAAAATGCCGATAAATATGCCGGTCTGCACCGGAACTTTGCCAAAGCTTTTGAATTTATCAAAAGTGTAGATTTAGAAACCATTGAGGTTGGCAAATACCCGATTGATGGCCTGGAGGTACACGCGGCCGTAATGGTAAAAGACGGCGGCCCGGCCGAAACTGCTAAATTTGAAGCCCACCGCAACTACATCGATATTCAGGTTTGTCCCACGGGATCTGAGGAACTGGGTTGGAAACCTTTAAACAAATGCCACTCGCCCAAAGACGAATACAATCCCGAGAAAGACGTCACTTTTTACAACGATAAACCCGATACTTATTTTAAGATGACAGCCGGTCAGTTTGCGATCTTTTATCCCGAAGATGTGCACGCCCCGCTAATTGGGGAAGGCCAGATTAAGAAATTAGTGGTAAAAATAAAGGTATAGCGAAAGAATAAATACTTTGTATTTAAATCCTTTCCCTTAAAATATTTATTTTAAATCATTACCAGGTGGAAGGGAGAAATAGGGCTATTTTGATTCGAAATTTTAATTTCAATTTGTCATTCAGAAAGAAACTTGTTAATAGATGGCTAACAAGTTTCTTTCTGAATGACAGGTTTTGTTATTTATTTTGGTGAGGCTGTTATATGCATTGTTCTAAACACCTTTTGAAAAATATAAGACCAGCCAATTGGCTTATATTTTTTATTACAGAATCCAACCGCTTATGACGGTGCATCCGGTTACACCTGCTTCTCCCGTATCCGGGCTACGGTTAATCTATCCTGGCCGGTAGCATCTCCCATTTCCGGCAGTTTGCCAAAGGCCGCGGCGGTAGCAAAATCGAGTAATTTCTGGGGTTCGTGCTGGTTATACAAACCATAAATTAAACCCGCCATAAAACAATCGCCGCTGCCCGAGCGATCTACGGCCCCTTTGGTCGTAAATTCCGGAGAGTGCAACTGTCGGTTATTCTGGTATAGCGTAGTGTAATATAAAATATCTGCTTCCGGGCTATCGAACCGGAAAGTATTGGCTACTACTTTACATTTAGGAAATTTCTGCATGATTTCCTGCGAGGTGGCCGCCGCATGATCCAGGTAAGCCTGTTTGCTTTTGTGGTCGTGAATATGCGCATCCAGCGCTGTTCCGAGCAGGGTCTGGGCGCTCCAGATATTGCCCATTACTACGTCGCAGTATTCTACCAAGGCAGGCATTACATCTACGGGCTGTTTGCCGTACTTCCACAACCGCGCGCGGTAATTTAAATCTACTGCTACGGTAATATTTTTCCGGGCAGCGGCTTCCAGGGCTTCCAGGCACACATCTGCCACATTTTCGTTTAAAGCCGGACTAATGGCCGAAAAATCGAACCAATCTACGTCCCGGAAAAGTTCATCCCAATCCAGCATTCCCCGGCGCAACTCCGAAAAAGAAGAATGCTCCCGGTCATAGACCACGCTGCCTTTTAAATCAGAGCCGGTATCGAGGTAGTAAACCCCAATGCGGTCGCCGGCAAATGTTATCGCCGATATGTCGATACCCTGTTGTTCCAGGTACTGCATCACGTGCCGCGACATGAAATTATCCGGCAATACCGTTCCGTATTTTACCGGCACCTGCCAACCCGCCAGGGCGGTGGCTACATTGGCTTCCGCTCCTCCCACGTATAATTGCATCGGATTTTCGGTTATATCTTCGTCTACGGCCGGAGAGATTCGCAGCAACAACTCGCCAA
>JAQBNV010000109.1 GCA_028288395.1 Adhaeribacter sp.
CCGGAAGAACAACTGCTACTCACGGTTAAAGCCAGTACCTTCCGGCTGCAGGGGCAACTGCTCAAAATAATCTCGCTTCAGAATATCCGGTCCGAAATGGAAGAAAAAGAACTCGACGCGTGGCAAAAATTAATCCGGGTATTATCGCACGAAATCATGAATTCTATTACTCCCGTAATCTCGCTCACCAACAGCATAGGCACGCTGGTAGAGACCGAACTGGTTAAGCGGGAGAACAAAGGCGAATTAGACGAAGAAGTGATACTGGACATCCGGACTGGTTTGCAAACCATCGAAAAACGCAGCGAAGGCCTGTTGCACTTTGTAGATAAATACCGCAAATTAACCCGCATCCCCAAACCCCGTCTCCAACGGCTGGATTTAAACCAACTGCTGAATAGCATCAAACAATTGCTGTCTCGGGAGTTTAGAGAAAGCCAGGTACAACTGCTGGTTCGCTTGCCGGGCGCTCCCCTGCTCATTAACGCCGATGCCGACATGATAGAACAGGTGGTGATAAACCTGGTTAAAAATGGCCTGGAGGCTTGCCAGGACTGCCCCGAACCCCAGGTAGAAATAAAAGCCTTTGCCGACCCGCAGGAAAATAACCGGGTAAAAGTAGAAATAAAAGACAATGGCAAAGGAATTCCGGCCGAGATTATGGATCAGATATTTGTACCATTTTATACGACCAAGCGCCACGGCTCCGGCATTGGTTTAAGCTTGTCGCGGCAAATAATGCGCCTGCACAAAGGTAGCCTGCGGGTAAGCAATACGGCTCCCGGCCAAACGGTATTTACGCTGGTTTTTAATAATATTTAATCCCGGACTGCTACGAAGGCGCAGCACTTCCTATATATTGCCGCAGCACCTGGTTTAGTTGATGCGCCGGTACAACCCCCGATTGCCGCCATAGTACTTTACCGCCCTGAAAAAGGATGAGCGTAGGAATACCCTGTACCCGGAATTGCTGGGCTACCGCCTGGTTCTTGTCTACATCAATCTTAATAACTTTTACTTTGCCGGCGTTTTCGCCGGCCACTTGCTGAATGATAGGGCTCATGGTTTTGCAGGGGCCGCACCAATCGGCGTAAAAATCGACTAATACCGGCATGCCCGGACTATTGATCAGTTCTGAAAATGATTTCTTCGGCATCTTATTACCTCCTTTAATATATTTAATTCCTTAATCCGGCCGGCTATTCAGGTCTACAAATAGCGGTATTTAAAACCCCGGTTTAATAATTCACCTTTACCTGCCCTCCGTTTTGCTCCCGGAGCATAGGAACCAAATCAATTGGTGCAAATTGCCGGCCTAACCGCTATTATTTACTTCTTTAGGTACCCGAAGGTTTATTTTATACCATATCGGCTGTTAACATTTATTATACTAGCGGCTTTGTATCCGCAAGCCGGCAGTAAGCCGCGGACGCTGAGGGAACGTTAAAATACCGGAAGATAGAATTGTTAATGCCGGCTATACTCTGGCAGACCAGGGGCCGTTGCGCAATCATGATCTTTAGCAAATCCAGCCTAATCTACGGTGGCAGGAAGAAAACTTTTTTAATTAAATGTTGTGATTATTATCCGATAATTGTTAGTTTAAATCCCAAATCAAATTTTTAATCCTCATGGGTCGATATTTGCTACTTTTTATTTTGGTAATAACAGGGTATATTAATCTGGATGCCCGGCAGTCTGGTGACAGAAAAAACGACAAGCAAACAACAGAAAGTCAGGATGGTACAACCACCATTTACCTGGTAAGGCACGCCGAGAAAGACACCCGCAACCCCAACGATCAGGACCCGGATTTAACCGAAACCGGTCGTAAAAGAGCGCTTGCCCTAAAGGCGTACCTGCAGGGTGTTAAGGTCGATGGCCTTTTTTCAACCCCTTACAAGCGGAACCAGAAAACGCTGCAGCCATTGGCCCAGGGACGGCCCATTCAGTTTTACGAATCCCATAATTATGCCCTGCTGCGGGATAAAATTCTTTCGGAGTTCAAAGGTAAGACGGTAGTGGTGGTAGGCCACTCCAACACCGTGCTACCCATTATAGAAGCTTTTGGCGCGAAGAAACCAATAAAAGAAATCACCGATAGCGATTACGATAATATTTTCCGGTTAACGGTATCGCCGCAGGGAAAAGCAAAGGCAACTGTCAAAAAATTCAGTCCTTTCAGCGCCCAGGTCTCGCGTTCCTAAAACGCCTGCGATACCCGGCCCGAGGTAGCCCAAAATATTAAAACCATTCCCTTTTCCTGGAACTTAAAGCTTCCGATTCGGTTTAGAATAAGGTGATTTAAACTAACTTAATTTCTTAAAATGAATATTGTGAAGAAGCAGATAATCATATTCAGGCTGTTGATGACAGGCCTTGTAATAAATACCGCCTGTCATCAGGATGAAGCCAAGGCTGTTGCGCCTGTTGCAGAAAAAGACCATTTGGTAACGGCTACGCTGGTTACCGAACTGCCCCAAGCCATCCTGACGGCTATGGCCGACTCGCGGGGCTACCCCAGTATTAAAAACGATATCAAATACGATATTCAAATCTATCATGTAACTTACCTTACCACTTACCGCGACCGGGAAATAAAAGCCTCGGGCCTGATGTGTATTCCTAAAAATATCAGCGGTACCCTGCCCCTATTATCGGGGCAGCACGGCACTACCTTCGAGCAGCAAAGTGCGCCTTCTAATTTCCCGGCAAGCTTTTCCGGTTTCGAATTATTTGCTTCGGCGGGTTACCTGACGGTTATTCCGGATTATATTGGCTATGGAATTTCGAAAAATATTTTCCACCCGTATTACGACCAGAAACATTCGGCCTTGGCGGTAATAGACCTGATAAAAGCGGCTAAATCGTACGCCCAAAAAAATGCTTTGACGCTTAACCAAAAGCTTTTTCTGGTAGGTTATTCCGAAGGCGGGTATGTAACATTGGCCGCCCAGAAGGAAATTGAAACCAATCCCAGCCATAAACTCACGGTTACAGCTTCGGCATCCGGGGCGGGCGGCTATGATTTAACCGGCATGTTAAGTGAAGTAACCTCCGGTAAAACCTATCCGAACCCATCTTATCTGGCTTTTATACTGCAGGCCTTTAATACGACCAATGGCTGGAACCGGCCTTTGTCGGCTTTATTCCAGGAACCGTACGCGGCCCAAATGCCCGAACTATTTAATGGCACCACCAGCGCCGGCGCCATTAACCGGGCTTTACCCAAAGACCCGGCAAAATTATTTAATCCTGATTTCTTTACTGCTCTGAAAAAAAGCGATGGTGAGTTAAACTTTAAAAAAGCCTTAATGGCCAATAGCCTCACCAACTGGGTGCCGGTAAGCCCTACCAAAATATACCAGGGCACGGCCGATGAGGTCGTGTTTTTTCAGAACTCGAAAGGCGCTTACGAAAAATTTAAAGAAGCCGGTGCCAAAGATTTAACGTTTATTCCCATTGCGGGCGGCACGCACGGCAGCAGCATCGAACCTATGCTCCTGGAAGTTATTCCATGGTTTAACGCGCTAAAATAAAAAGAGCCTGGCAAACCAGCATTTTATAAGTGTACTTTTACGATGGCGACTTACCTGAATTTATGGAAAACTGCTAAGTAGCCGGTTCACTTTTAATCAGATAATGGGTAATTATGCTTCCAGGTAGAAAGGCAAAAAAGGGCAGTAAAAGGGTCAGGATGGATTTAGGCGAAACTTGACCTGCCCATTATGTTCGTTTCAATCAAGTCTCGTAAAACGCTTAAAAAAAACTAAATACTTTCATTCGGGAGGAAGGTGGTCTGTGACCGGCTAAAGAGTTCCCTCCTGGATAACAGCGTAGTACCGTATCCGCTTTTATAACAAAATATGGCATAACAGCCGTAATAATAAGCCAGTTGAATAATTCTTGCTGGCCTGGTTTAAACCCGGAAACAGCGAAGAAAACAAGAACCAGAACATTTCAGGTTAGCTTAAGATAATACCCGCTGACATTTGCCGCCTGAACCAACAATCGGCAACCGACAACCACTTTACCCGACTTCCCTTTGGTGTTCGGCATCTGAAACGGTAGCGGCTTCCAGGATGCGGCGGATGCGTTCGATGTGTATTTTCATTTCTTCGGCGCGTTCGCGTTGGGTATTGGCCCATTTATTCAGACCATTGCTGTCCTGGTTAGCCATATTCATGAGCATGCTGCGGCGTTCTTCCAGGCTGCGCATGGCTACCCACAAGGTTTCTTCTAAAGCTGAGTTCATGCCCTGGAGCAAAGTCTGGTTGGTGTAGGCGTGGCCGGTATGGCACCGAAAACGGGGCACATTGCTGCTTTTCTGGGTTAATTCCCAAAGGGCCCCGCCGCAATCGGGACAGCTGTAAGGCACTCTTTTGCCTAATTTATCTAGTTCCGATATATCGGCATTTTCGCTGTTAATCATA
>JAQBNV010000230.1 GCA_028288395.1 Adhaeribacter sp.
CGCCCGGCATCTACGTCTGGTGTGGTAAAATACCGGCCCTGGCCTATCGGCACATCCGACACCAGGTTAAACTGGTACGACACCCCCTGCAGGTTTACATCCGACATGCTGTTATTGCCGTATTTAAAGGTGTTGCCGCTCCGTCCCCAGAAAATAGCCACGCCTTCGTCGTTTACCAATTGGCGGTCCAACAGCCGGAATTCCCGGATATTGGCATTGGGCCGCTTAAAATATTTCCACCACGGATATTCGCCGCCAAAAGCCCAGGGAAATTTTTGAACATAAATAACGTTATTACCTAAGAAGTTAACACTGTTGCGAATATTTCGTTCTAAAGAATCGACAATGGTAAAAACCGAAATAATGGCAAATATCCCGATAGTAACTCCCAGCAACGATAAAATGGTGCGCAGTAAATTCGCTCTCAGGGCTTGCGAAGCAAACCGGAAGCTTTCGAGTATAAGGCGCAGGTATATCACGATATTGAGCTAAGAAACTAATTTTCATAAAAATAGACAAAATTCTGGCAAAAGTGACTAAATTTGCGCCTCGATTTTGGACACATAAACCATACCCTCCAAAAAAGTTTCTTTGCTGCCGGGCTAAAACCTAATCAAAACGAAACTGTTCTGCTATTGCATATAAGTACACCAAATTAAATACCGTAATATTTAAATATGAAACTTTCTGAATTCAGATTTGACCTGCCTGCTAATTTAATGGCTACCCACCCCGCCAAACACCGCGACGAAGCCCGCATGATGGTGGTGCACCGGAGTACCGGTAAAATTGAGCACAAAGTATTTAAGGACATCCTGGAATATTTTGATGATGGCGATGTAGTGGTAATTAACGACACCAAAGTTTTTCCGGCCCGTCTGTATGGCAACAAGGAAAAAACCGGCGCTAAAATAGAAGTTTTCCTGTTGCGTGAGCTAAACAAAGAAAATCACCTGTGGGATGTGCTGGTAGACCCGGCCCGGAAAATACGGGTAGGTAACAAATTGTATTTCGGCGACAGCGACCTGGTAGCCGAAGTAATTGACAATACCACCTCGCGTGGCCGGACTATAAAGTTTTTGTACGATGGCTCCGACGAGGATTTTAGTAAAACCATCAACGATTTAGGGGAAACTCCGTTGCCTAAATACCTGAAACGGGCCGCCGAACCCGAAGACCGCGAACGTTACCAAACGGTTTACGCGAAGCACGTAGGTGCGGTAGCGGCGCCTACAGCTGGGTTGCATTTTACCCGCGAAGTGCTTAAGCGCCTGGAACTTAATGGTGTAGATGTAGTGCCGCTTACGGTACACGTTGGTTTAGGTACCTTCCGTCCCGTTGATGTTGAAGACCTGACGAAACACAAAATGGATTCGGAGCACTTTATTGTGCCGGAAGAAACCGCCAAGGTGGTGAACCAGGCCCTGGATAATAAGAAAAGAGTGTGTGCGGTAGGTACTACTACCATGCGCGGCCTGGAATCGTCGGTATCGGCTAGTTCCCGCCTGAAACCAACCGAAGGCTGGACCGATAAATTTATTTTTCCGCCCCACGAGTTTAAAATTCCAAACTCCCTGATTACCAATTTTCACATGCCGGAATCGACCCTGTTGATGATGACCTGTGCCTTTGGTGGTTTTGATTTAATTATGGATGCCTATAAAGTAGCGGTTAAGGAAAAATATAATTTCTTCAGCTACGGCGATGTAATGCTGATTTTATAAAACCTAAGTGGTTACGAACAGCAGGATAAAGAAAACATAAGATTGCTTCCTTTCCTGTTTGTGCCGGTAAACCGCATAATTATAACCCGCCTGGCCTAACCGTCAGGCGGGTTTTGTTTTTACATTTGTAAGTGCTTCTCTTTTAGAAGTCTGACTTTTGATTATATGTATGCGCACAATAATATTTAAAATATGGCGATAGACCTTCCGGAAGCGGCCATTCTGGTAGCAGGTGGCATGGGTACCCGTCTGCAAAGCCAGGTGCCTAAACAATTTATTTCTATCGGGGGCCAACCCATTCTCATGCATACCATCCGGCGTTTTTACACCTACCATCCGGACTTGCAACTGGTAGTCGTACTGCCCCGGGATCAGGTTGCCAAATGGCAGGCCTTGTGTTTTACCCACGTTTTCGAAATTAAACACGAAGTAGTGGCCGGTGGCAACACCCGATTCAGATCCGTTAAAAACGGTTTAGCCGCTATTGCGGCGCCTGATGGCCTCGTGGCTGTGCACGATGGCGTTCGTCCTTTTGTGCCGGTTTCCGTTATCCGCGAGGCTTTTGCGGTAGCCGCTAAAAAAGGCAATGCGGTGGTAGCCGTCCCTCTAAAAGACTCTATCCGGCAGGTGTTTCAAACCGAAAGCAAAGCCCTGGATCGTAGCCAATATCGCCTTATCCAAACGCCCCAGTGTTTCCGGCTGCCCTTGTTGCGGCAGGCTTATGAACTACCCGAAGAACCTACCTTCACCGATGACGCTGCGGTGGTTGAACGGCTTGGCCAGAAAATTAACCTGGTAGCGGGCAGTTACGAAAATATTAAAATTACTACGCCCGAAGATTTAGCCTGGGCAGAACACTTGTTAAAACTGCAGAGATAAAGGTCGCTTGCGTGCGGCCCTATTTAGGTTGAGAAATAAAATATTGTTAATAGCCGAATATTGGAAATGCTTTCCTGCTCTAAAAATCCAGCGTAAGCTGGAGGGAGGCCGGTAAATCGTGGGGGTAGCTTAAGTTAGATACCGAAATGCCAAGGAGCCGCACCGGCTGTTGGGGTAATTGGGGTGTCCGGAGCAAGTCGCGGGCCACAGTAAAAATGGCGTCGGCGGTATTCAGGTAGCTGGTCAAAGTTTTGCTGCGCGTTTGCTGCACAAAATTAAAATATTTAAGCTTCAGGGTAACTGTTTTGGCTGTGGATTGCAAGCGGTTGAGGTCGTGGGCTACTTCCTGGGCCAAAAACTGCAGGCGCTCCAGCATATCATCTTCAGCAGATAAATCTTCTTCAAAGGTGCGCTCCGCGCCAATAGATTTCCGGATGCGGTGCGCTTGTACCAATCTTTCATCTTCGGCCCGGGCTATCCGGTAATAATAATGGCCCACTTTGCCAAAATGCCTTATCAGGTCGGCTTCCGGATGGGCGCGTAAGTCGGCACCCGTAACAATGCCCATGCGCTGCATTTTGGCCGCCGTAACCTTGCCAATGCCGTGAAACTTTTCGATGGACAGGCTCGCTACCAGGTCGGCGGCTTTATCCGGCGTAATGAGGGTGAAGCCATTGGGCTTGTTCAGGTCCGAAGCAATTTTAGCCAGAAATTTATTAAAGGAAACGCCGGCTGAGGCGGTGAGGTTAGTTTCTTCCTGGATGCGCGCCCTGATCTCTTTCGCAATAATACTTGCCGAGGGCATGTTTACTTTGTTCTGGGTTACATCCAGGTACGCTTCGTCGAGCGAGAGCGGCTCAACCAGGTCGGTGTAATGGTAAAATATTTCCCGAATTTGCCGGGAAACCGCACTGTATACCTCAAAGCGGGGTTTTACAAATATCAAATGCGGGCACTTTTGTTGGGCAATTTTGGAGGCCATGGCTGAGAATACGCCAAACTTACGGGCCTCGTAGCTGGCGGCCGCTACCACGCCCCGGGCCCGGGAACCGCCAACTGCCACCGGCTTGCCCCGCAGTTCCGGGTTATCGCGCTGCTCCACCGACGCATAAAATGCGTCCATATCAATGTGAATAATCTTGCGGATGGGTTGGTTCAAGGAATTGCGCTAAAGCAGTGATGAAGCAAATTTACGTAACGAACCTCGGCTGGGAAAGTATGTGCAGTATAAGATTTTCTGGAATGCAGTATATGCATATATCGGAGATAGGAAATAAATAGATTAAGCCGGAATAAATACCCGCCAGCCAGAGCGAAGAAAATGCCGGTACTGGGTTAGCTCCGGTTTAAACTTAGATTTGTAGTGCCGCCGGTACTTATTATTAATATTATTATTTCGTTTCATATTTCTAAGAAGCAGAATATAATTACTGCTTTACAAATATTCCGGCTCTGTTTAATTTAGCGGTCTTTTATCGCGCTGATGCTGGTTTTATCCTAATTAACTTAAAACGGCTGATTATATTTAAACAACTACAATATTTACTTTACTTTAGAGTTAAAATATTACTATCTTCTTACAGGTTAAATATTTTATAGAAATATTTATACCTTTATTTAAATAGTTTAGACCCTTTTTGTTGTTTTGTCCGGTGGCGGTGGTTTAAAACGGTGCTTTAGTAGCTTGCTTTTAAAACGGTTTAATCTTTAAACTTCCATAATCACCACACCTGGATAACCTATGAAATTACTTTTCTTATTGTTTTTTTTTACCTGCACCTGCGGGTCATTTGCTTTGGCCCAGGTTGCAGCCGGAAGCGCCATTATAAAAGGTGTGGTGCTGGATTCTTCTAAAACAACTCCTTTGGGCTATGTAACCGTATCGGTGCGTGAACTAGGCAAAACCGAGGCCATAAAAAGTACCTATACCCAGGATAATGGCGCTTTCGAACTTACGGGGTTGGCAGTTAAACCTTACGAAGTAATCATTAATTACATTGGCTTCCGGCCCCGCATCCTGGCCGTTAAAGAATTTCCGGCCCAGAACCCGGTTGTTAATTTGGGCCGCATCCAACTGAGCCCCATCGCCAGCCAACTGAAAGAAGTACAGGTAACCGCTCAGAAACAACTCATCAAGCAGGATATTGATAAAATTACGTACGATGTAGAAGCCGATCCGGAGAGCAAAACCATGACCGCTCTGGACATGCTGCGCAAAGTGCCCCTCATAACCGTGGATGCCGAAGATAATATTCAGCTAAAAGGCAGTGGCAGTTACCGGGTGTTGGTAAATGGTAAGACCTCCTCGCTTTTTGTGCGCGACCCCAAGGAAGTGCTGAAAAGTATGCCGGCTAACACCATCAAAAATATTGAGGTAATAACCAATCCACCGGCTAAATACGAAGCCGAAGGTGTAGGGGGTATTATTAATATTATTACCGTTAAAAAGAATTTGGGCGGCTACAATGGTTCCCTAAATTTGAGCGTCCGCACGCCGGTAGGTTATAATGCCGGCGGCTACTTAACGGCTAAAGTAAAGAAGTTTGGCTTTTCGGGATATTACGGCTATGGCTACAATAATTCACCTGCTACGCAAAGCAATCTCTTTCGCGATGACTTAATTCGTAAAATCAGGTTAAACCAGGCAGGCGAAAACGAAAGTAGTGGCCGGTATCAGTACCTTGATGGCAATTTAAGTTATGAGTTAGATTCTCTTAACTTGTTAACGGGTAATTACAGTTTTAACATCAGTAACAATGCCAACACCCTGCAACAGCGGGTTATCAATTCCGGTTACGATAACGTGCCGGGCCTTTCTTATACCCGCAATAGCCAGGGCGCCTTTCAGTGGCAGGGCTATGATATCGGGCTCGATTACCAGAAAAGCTTCAGGAAAAACAAAGAACAGCTATTTACCCTTTCTTATAAATTTAACCGGGGCAGTAATAACAGCGATAGTGATTTTAGTCTGGCCTACCTCGACCGGCCGGATGTGCTGAGCACCACCCGCAACGACGGCACCTCGGCCGAGCATACCGTCCAGGCCGATTACGTACAACCAATTGGCAAGCAGAACCTGGAAATAGGTATTAAAACCATTACCCGTCTCAATAGCAGCGATTATTTCTACGCCAACCGCAATGCCGATAATGGCCAATATATCATTGATTCTACCCAAAGTAATAATTTTGATTATCACCAGGATATTTTGGCTGGTTATACTTCCTTTGGTTTTAAAAAAGGCGATTGGGGATTGAAACTGGGTGCCCGCCTGGAACAAACCCGCATCAAAGCCGATTTTGAATCGTCGGGCACGGTTGCCGATCAGGATTATTTTAACCTGATTCCATCTATTGCCCTGTCGCGGAAACTAAAGGAAATGAAAAGTGTGCGGCTGGGATATACCCAGCGCATCGAACGCCCAGGACTTTGGTATCTGAATCCGTACGTAAACCGGATCGACCCGCGCAATATATCTTTCGGTAATCCTAATTTAACAGCCGCCATAAACCACGCTTTCGATTTATCCTATAGTACTTTTGTAAAGAAATCTTCGGTTAATACCAGCCTCTTTTACAACTTTACAAATAATTCTATTCAGCAATTTACTACGCTGGGCGCAGACTCCGTGGCCCGCACCACCTACGGCAATATTGGTAAAAACCAGCGCCTGGGATTCTCGGTAAATGGCAACATGAATTTAACCAAAAACCTGAACCTGAACCTGAATGCCAGCACTAACTTGGTAAGATTAAATGGCGTCATTTCGGTTACCGATTCCGTAACCAAAACAAACGTGCTTACGCCGGTGAGTAATAATGGCGTAATGGCCAATATTTTCGCTTATGCGAGCTATAAATTTGGAAAAGGCTGGCGGGCCAGTGGCAACATAGGTTATTATTCTCCGCAAATATTGCTGCAAGGCAAGTCGGCGGGCTATTCTTATAATAGTTTTTCGATTAATAAAAGCCTCTTCAAAAAAGAGAAAGGCAGCATTAACCTGTCTATTACCAGCCCATTCCAGAAAAACCGCCGCTTCTTTAACGAGTTGAACGATGTTCGTTTTTACCAGTCGTCGGAGTCTTACTACCTGATGCGGCGCTTGAATTTATCGTTTAATTACCGTTTTGGTAAATTACAGGGCGATATTACCCGCAAAAAGCGCGGCATCAAAAACGATGACGTACAAGGCGGCAGTCAGAGTGGGGGTACCAGTAATTAACCAGCCTTTACTTTCCCTTTATTGCGGCTCGCAGCCGCCGAAGCTTACGGCAGTTGCCGACATAGTTTAAAATGATTTAAAAACGGGAAAGTTAATTTTCTGTCTCATTAACAAAAGCCCCTGCAATATTTGCGGGGGCTTTTTTTTCAATCGTCACAAATAAAGATGTTATTCTACCAATTAAAAGAAGCCAGTTGGTTTTAACAAATAATAGAGAAAACGTTTAAAACAAGAACCCATAAATATCTGCCGCTAGAATTTATGGATTTAAATTACGGTTTTAGTGCTACTGTATTAAGAAAGAAAGCAATCTTAAATCATTTATATTCTTGCCAAACAATTTATAAAATACCCATTTTTAGGTATTTTTTCAAAGGGTAATTTATCTAATTTTGAAGAGTATTATTAAAACATTTATACATTCATCTTTTTTATTTAAAGCCAGGTTTGCAGGCTAAAAAATAGAAGTATAAAATTGTTTTATTCTAAACCGCTCGTCTATTCTATAATATTTAATTGTAAGATAATTAATTAAATATTTTGATGACTCCCTGTTTTGAAATATTAACTTATTTATAATCGTAGTATTTATCAATTCCAATTTTTTACATCTTTCTATTCTTCAACTTTATAACTCCTTCAAACAAACACAACCCGTATGAAATTAAAATTACTATGTTTTTTAAGTGCGTTTATACTGATGCGCTCTGCTCAGGTACAAGCCCAATCAGGTAGTCCGGCTACTACCAACGACCAAAACGTGCCGGAGAAGGAGGTCCGGAAATTTAATTTTCTCAAAATAAATCTGCCCGGTATCGCATTGAGAAATTATTCTGTGCAGTATGAGAGGGTTTTAAGCAAAAGGTTTTCAGTAGCTATATCTTACCGCAAAATGCCAAGTGCCGGAATACCTTTTAAAAATTTGATTTCTGATGCGGTAGCATCTGACGATCCTGTGGTAAATGATATTAAAGAAACGATTGAAGGTTTAAGAATAAATGGTTCGGCCATAACGCCGGAAATCCGTTTCTATTTAGGTAAAAAAGGGTACGGTCGGGGCTTCTATTTGGCACCTTTTTATCGGAAAGCCACTTTTGAAACAAACAATTTGGCATTTAATATTAAGAATCAAAACGAAAATGACAAAGAGATTTCCCTCAATCTTTCCGGTAAGTTTACCAGTAATACCGGTGGTTTAATGATGGGTGCTCAATGGGCCTTAGGTACATATTTTTGTCTGGATTGGTGGATTTTAGGGGCACATGGAGGTTCTGGGAAGGGTGATTTTTTAGGTTTAACGAATCAAACATTATCGCAAAGCGACCAGGAAGCCGTGCGTGAAGAATTGGAATCAATTGATATTCCATTGGCCGATAAAACAGTTGAAGTAAATGCTAACAGCGCTTCTTTAAAATTAAGTGGGCCATGGGGTGGAATTAGGGGTGGCTTATCAATAGGGTTTAGATTCTAATCACGTTTAACGTCGTTTAATCAACTGCAGCAAAGTCGTAGCCGAAAATTTCACTTTAAGAAGGTGTAGTTACTGACTATACCTTTTTTATTGCCAATGTAAAACTAAACGTGGATAGCAACTTTACTTGTCTGGTAGTTGACTGAACGCAAAATCAAGCACCATCAAAATACCTTTCTGATTAACTTAGCAAGGTAGTATTCAAATCACCTTTATAACGAAGCTTAACTGAAGCTGCGGTAAGGTGGCTTTATGTATTGAAATTGCCTGCTTTGTATAAGGATATTAATTTTTACATAGGGTACTTATTATGAGTTTAAGTATTTAGTCTATTAGGGCTTCTGCAAAACCCAGGTAGTCATGGTGCGTTGGTCGGCTACCAAAAGGGTTTTTAGAGGTTCTAAGGGCCGGGCGCCTAATGTGCTTTCCAGGTTCAGTAACAAGGGTTCGTCGGCTAAAAACCAGGTATTGCCGTGAGGCATCCGGTAAAAGCGGCCAGACAGGTGCTGCAATTTATTTTCGAGGCCGATGGTAGTGCTTAACCGACAAAACAGCATACCACCCGGTTTTAATACCCGCCAGAGTTCCTGCAGCATTTCCCGGAAGTGCGCTTCGCTACGGGCAAAGTGTAATACGGCACTGCACAGCACTATTCCAAAGCAGGCATCTTTAAAAGGAATATTATTTATATCGGCCACGACAAAATTTTCCGGTGGAAGATGTGGCGCCAACGTGGCGGCGAGTTCCCGGCTTTGCCGGATAGCTTCAGAGGACTGGTCGATACCAAAAACCGGGCAGCCGGCCTGTAACAGGTACTTAATATTGCGCCCACCTCCGCAGCCGGCATCTAAAACCGACATGTTTTTCTTAATCCGGCCCTTGAGTAGCTGGTCAAAAATATAAATATCTAAATCGCCGAAAATAGTGGGCAACTCGGTTGGTAGCGGAATAGGTGGCATAAATAATAGGGGCTTAACTATAATGAAGGGTAATATTAATAAGTGCCGCCGGCAAATCCGGTAAAAATATGCTTTTGGTTTAGGCCTTGGTAATATTCGGCGCCTGCTTACGCATTGCCGATGGTGTAAATCTGGTATAACACCGTAAATCCATCCTTGTAGCCTTACGAAACGCTCCCTGCTATTCCGGATCAGCCGCCTGGAATTATGACGTAGAAAGCTACAACGATTAAAGTTATTTTAACATAAAACAATCATACCCGTTTTATTCTTTTACACTTATAACAAAATTAAATTATGATAGAAACTCGTGGATACGCGGCGCAGGATGCGGTTAACCCACTGGGTCCGTTTAGTTTTGCCCGCCGGGACGTAGGCGCACAAGATGTGCTGATTGATATTTTATATTGCGGGGTTTGCCATTCCGACTTGCACCAGGCTCGAAATGAGTGGGGCGGCTCTATTTACCCGATGGTGCCCGGTCACGAAATTGTGGGCCGGGTAAGTAAGGTCGGCAGCCAGGTTAGCAAATTTAAGGAAGGTGATTTTGCGGGGGTGGGCTGCTTTGTAGATTCCTGCCGTACCTGTCACAGCTGCCAGGAAGGCCTGGAGCAATATTGCGAAGTACACAACGTGGGCACCTATAACAGCTACGAAACAGACCGCAAAACCCCTACATACGGCGGTTATTCCGGGCAGATTGTGGTAGATGAAAAGTATACCCTTAAAATAGCACCGAACCTGGAGCTAAGCCGGGTCGCACCTTTGCTTTGTGCCGGTATTACTACCTATTCGCCGTTGCGCCAATGGAAAGTAGGTCAGGGTCATAAATTAGGAGTAGTGGGCTTAGGCGGGCTCGGACACATGGGCGTAAAAATAGGCGCTTCTCTGGGAGCCGAAGTAACGGTGCTGAGTACCTCGCCGAACAAAGAAGCCGATGCACGGGCCTTGGGCGCACATAAATTTGTTGTTACCCGCGACGAAGCGCAACTGAAAGAATACAGTAATTATTTTGATTTTATCTTGGATACGGTTTCGGCTCCCCATAACCTGGACCTGTATCTGAGCCTGCTGCGCCGCGATGGGACTATGATTCTGGTAGGTGCGCCGCCGGAGCCCGCACCGGTTACGGGTTTTAGTTTGATTTCCCGGCGCAAACGCTTGGTGGGGTCTATGATTGGTGGTATTTCCGAAACGCAGGAAATGCTGGATTACTGTGCCGAGCACAATATTTTATCTGATGTAGAAATAATTCCGATGAGCCAAATAAATGAAGCTTACGAGCGGATGCTGCGCAGCGATGTGAAATATCGCTTTGTAATTGATATGGCTACGCTCTAAGTCAGGTAGTAAGATTAATTCTGAAGAGCCGGCTTTTATAGAGCCGGCTCTTTTCTTTTCCAGCCCGGTGAAAATCATTTCTTGCGAATACTTCCCGGAATAATTTGGGCTAAAAAAGCGTATGCTTTCCCTCAAGATAGGTTAACCTGACAATTCTTATACCAAATAGTATAAACTAAATTCCATATAAACATTCAGGAAAGATACCTCTATGAGCTTTAAAAATTTCTGTTAATTATCTATGGAAAAATGTAAATGCGAGTTGGTATTATTTAGGGCAGAATCCGGTAAATTCGTGCCTGTTCGTCTTTGTGTACGCGCGGATTAAGCCGATGTAAGACCTGGTCGTAAAGCGAGGGCGCAATAGTCTTTTCTAACCTGATTTCAGGATAAAGTTGCCGTATCCGCTGCAGGCGTTTGGATAGATCGTCCTGCCCAACTACTACCAGGTAGTCGGGTGTATACGCCGGATATATTTCGGTCTGGAGCTGGTGCAGCGACTTTTCGTCGTTCAGGCTGTATACCATCACAAAATCAGGCGGCAGTGGCTCGCTGTTTTTATATTTACCCCATCGGTTCTTAGGGTCAGCGGCAAAATCTTCGCCTTGGGCACTCATGCGCCCCAGGTAAAACAAAGGAGGCATTTTAAGGCTATGGTCGCCAAACTCCAGTAAGATGCCATCCAGGGCCGGCTTATGCGATAAATATACCAGCGGCGCAATACGGCTTTTTTTAGAATAGGTAAGAGCCATGGCAAGGGCCGTGATTAGGTTCAGAATCCAGAAAAAGCTCCAGCTTGCGGCCAGTAGTTTGCGTCTTTTTTGCCAAAACCGGGACTGCCTTACAAAGCTTTGCCAACCCAACACTCCCAGAATCATAAAAAGGGGGTAGAGCGGCAGTATAAAACGCTCCTGCTTATTCGGGAAAAGCGAGTGTACCATAAAAAACAGCAGGCCACCCATAAAAAGCATAGGCGCTTGCCGGACGGTTCGCCCATAGCCCACGAGCAGGAAAATGCTCAGGGGCGGTACCATAAAACCCAGCAGAGTCAGTACAAACCGGTAAGGCGGACCGGTACTATAGTTTTGAGCATTCTCGGCGTTGTAATTGAAATAAGTTACTACCGAATGAAAAGGATAATCAAAGAATATATAATCGATGGTGCCTTGGATGAGAGTAGCCAGGAACAAGAAGCCAAAACTGAAAAGTAGCAACCCGCGCCATTGCCTTTTATAAAGTAAAACCAGCCCAACGCCACCGGCAAATAAAACCGTGTGGTACCGGAACACAAACGCGAAGGCAAACAAAGCGCCTGCCCAGAAGAAAGCCATGGATTTTGGTTTATCGCTCGTCTTTACCAACAGGTAAAAACCTGCCAGGTAAGGAGGAATGCAAACCATTTCTACCAGGTTACGGACACTCATAAACGGCATAAACCACATCAAGGCCAGCATTAATCCTACAATGCGCGCCTCCCGCTTTCCCGACATTACTTCGGTTATCTTGTACCCGAAATAGACCACCAATAAGGAATAAAAGCCATGCAGCAGCCGTATTACCAGCATTTTGGTTTCAGGATGAGCGAGGCCTATTTTTTCCAGCAGATAAAAAAGCACGTAATGGATACCAGCGTAGAGCATGCTGTGGAGGGGAGGGGAATCTTCGTGCAACCAAACCGGAATGCCATCAACCCAGTCCTGCGCAATTGAGATAACATCAAAATGATCGTCGTGGTAAGCAAAACCCGGCGAAAAGAAAGCCGCCACTAAGCGAATCACCAAGGCCATAACCAGAATAACCGTAAGCGAAATATAATAATGGTTATGAATACCCACCTGGTCGGGTGTAGAAAGGGGTTGGGTTTTGTTTTTAGAAATGGGGGAGTAGGATTGCATGATTATTTTACCACCAACATTATCAGTACGAAGTAACTAGAACGAGGTAACCGGCTTATAAGCGGTAAAACTGCAAATTTATTTTAGTTAAAAGTCTATTTCGGTTAAATATTAAACTTTTAGAGCCTGCGGCCACTCCCGGGAGGTAGCAGGACGGCCGAAGATAACTAAAGGTTTAGATAAACCGGGGCAGCAAGGTTAATCGTTAAACCAATTGCGGTTTTTCTTCGAGGTAAGCGATGTTTTCCCGGATGGTTTCGGCCGATAATATTTCCAGGGCGGGTGCGTCTTTTGATAGATTTAGTAAATAGCCGGTGTAGCCATAAAGGTTCGCCAAATCGTGGGTGATGCACAATATTAATTTATTTTGCTCAGTTACCCAATTATACAGGAGGCTGAAGACTCTTTTTTTATGATAAATATCCAGTTGCTGGGTAGGTTCATCTAATAGGCAAATAGCAGCATCCTGCAACATTAGCTGCGCCAGCCATACCAACTGTTGCTCCCCGCCTGAAAGCTCGGTAAATTCCCGGTGCAACAGATGCGCTATCTCTAACCGCGCCAGCAATTGTTGTACGGTTAAATAATCTTGCTCAGAATATTGTTCAAAAAAACGTTTGTGCCGGAAAAGGCCCATTACGACTAAATCGCGCACTTTTACCGGAAAGGTTACGGTATTTTTTTGCGGCAGATAGGAAAGTAGGCCGGAGTTAGCGGGGTTAGCAAAGCGCTTTAACTCGTGCTGGTTAATTAAAATCTGTCCCTGATAAGGTAAAGAATGGGTTAATATTTTAAAAAAAGTAGATTTGCCGGCACCGTTATGGCCCACAATGGCTACAAAGGCCGGTGCTTGCACCCAAAGAAAAAGGTTGCGGATAAGAACGCGCTGTTCGTATCCCGCAACCAGGTTCTTTACTTCTAAGGTAATCAAATCAGGAATTATGAATTAAAAATTAGAAACTATGAATGGAAGACAAATAAATCTTTAATTTCTAACTCATAATTATTTAGTATTCGTCCTCATTAAACATGAAGTCTTCCTTGGTTGGATAGTCTGGCCAAACTTCCTCAATATTTTCATAAGGTTGTCCATCATCTTCCAGAGCCTGCAGGTTTTCTACTACCTCCATAGGAGCGCCGGATCGAATCGAATAATCAATCAATTCGTCTTTTGTTGCCGGCCAGGGGGCATCTTCCAGGTATGAGGCTAATTCCAGTGTCCAATACATATTATTTTCTCCTTAAGTTACTTTAAATAGACAGAATGCAAAATTTAAAAAATATTTCTTAAAAACAAATATTAATTTTGTTAAATATATATGCTTTTCATATTTAACCTGACAACGAGTAAAAGGGGGCAAATGTTTGATGCCAATCTAATATTTTAAAATTTAGGATTTATTTAGGGTATAATGGATGCCAGCCTGAATGCCGCCAAAAATATTATACCGTAAAAAATAACGGTCAAAGTCGAAATTGCTACGGGTAATTTCCGTATCCCGGATGTCGGTAAACCCATAGTTAAAACGCAGGTTACCTGATAAGTACAACTTATCGGTTATGTCTTTTTCTATGCCAAAACCCAGCACAGCCATAGGCGCTATAGAATTAAACCCACCGGCCGGTTTAAACAAGGGATCGCTTTTTTCTTTTTTAGCAAGCGTATAGGTGCCCATCAGGGTGCGATCCCTGAGGGTAATGGCTTCCGGAAATTCATTTACCTCTTCTCCTTTAATCAAAAAGCCTATCTGGGGCCCGACATGAAGATTAAAACGGGTCGCATCGCCGGTAGTAAATTTAAACAGCAGGGGAATTTGCAAATACGTTAAGTTTATTCTTTTTTCTCCTAATTCTACCCCGGAGCCATCGCCGTTTTCGGTGATCGTATAGTTTTGTCCCTGCCGTGAAAGAAAAGCCTCTAGTTGAACATCGTGCCGATCGTTAAATTTATAACCGACTACCGCCCCCACCGGCGCCCAGTGAAATGTGGTTTTATATTTAAAATGCTCGTTATTCGGTTCGTCATTGTCAACTTTAATCCAGGTATTGTTTAAAGCGGTAGTTAAACCAAAATGGAAGCTGCCTTTCTGCTGGCGGGTTTGTTCTACGTTAACCGAAGCGTCCTGCGCTTGCCCCGGCAGGATAAAGGCGCTCACGCCGGCAGCAAGTAGGATGGTTTTAAATATTTTCATGATTTTACAAAATAGTTAAGTAGATGGTTCGGGTCGGTTATCGGGTAATCAAGCCTTTTGCAAATATTACTCGCTGCCGGCTACCTGCTTGTTTTTAATTAACTCTATCAGGTCCTGTTTGGTTTTTATTTTGCGGTTATAACCCCTTATTTTGCTTTGCAGCATGTTCCGGAAGGTTTCATTACCGGGCGTGTCGGCCAGTTTGCCTAAGTTATTTTCCAGCACATCCAGTTCCTGCCGGTCCGATTTTATAAATTCCTTCAGGGCGTTTATGCGCGCGTGCATCTGGTCGGTAGGGTTAATTTTAATCCCGGCATTTTTCTTGCGCAGATAATGCTCCAGGCTGCTCAGTTCAAAAACTTTATCGCAGGCAATAATAAAGCGCTCCCATAAGCGGTCTGATTCCTCGCCTTTTACCGGTCCAACGGTTTTCCAGGCTGCCTGTAGCTCTTTGGCCCGGGGGACTGCTTTTTGTACTTCCTGGTTTACGAGATCTTCTGCTTCTTCTACCAGCGCCCGTTTTCTGATTAAATTTTCCTCAAAATACCGGTCTTTCGATTCGGTTTTGGTTTGGGTTATCCGGTTCTTCAGCCGTTCAAAAAAATGGTTATTCGCTTTCCGGAAGCGGTTCCAGAGATCGGTGGTGGTTTTGCGGGGCAAATTACCGCCTACCTGCTTCCAGGCGATTTGATATTCTTTTAGCTTTTGCGTGGCTACGTCCCAGTCTTCTGAGTCCTGAATGGCTTCAGCTTTGGCAATCAGGTCGCGGAATTTATCGATGGTGCGGTTTACCAGGCTCTGCTTATCATCATAAAATTCTTTTTTACGGGTAAAAAAGATTTCTACAGCAGTCCGGAAACGCTCCTCAATTTCGTCCGCAATGGCCTTATCTACCGGACCGGTTTTGATCCAGTTCTGGCGCAGTTCTTTCAGCTTTTCGGTGGTGGTTTTCCAGTCGATGCTATCCTGCAACGCTTCGGCTTCGGTGATTAGGGCTACTTTGGCGTTGAGGTTTTTGTCGCGATTGCGGCTGATAGAGGCTTTTATTTCGTTTTCGGCCTGGGTAAGCTGATTGAAGATGGCTTCAAAGTCGCCGAGGGCATCGTGTTTGCCTACGAGCTCTTTCAGGTGCATTACTTTCATCAGAAACGAACCCTTGTTTTCGGCTTCTTCAATTTTAGCCAGCAGCGCATTTACTTTCTCCCGAAACATTTCGAAACGATAAGCAAAATACTGCAACGATTCTTCTTCTACGTCTTTTACTTCCCCAACTTTACGGGCCGGGTAATTCATGAAGGGCTTCAGCCAAATTTCGTTATCCTGAACATAACCAAATTGGCGGGCTTCTTCCAGATAGTCTTTATTTTCCATTTACCGGATGTACAAAAAATTTCACAAGTTTACTACTTTATACTGTTCCAAAAACCGGGTGCGCCTGTTTTTCCAATATTTGTATACCTATTTTCTTAAAATATAGGCCTTAGAATATACTTAATGCGGGTTAAAAAGTTTTTTAAACTATGCTATATGCTTCTTTCCTAGCCCAAAGTACCTTAATTTTGCCAGACAGGCTTTAACCGACTATTTACTTTTTACTATTGCGCTGGGTGGTGCCTTCAGGGCTATTTCCTAATCAATGCCAGTCGTGACCGGATAAAAAAATAATATACGAGAAAAACAACTATGAGCGAAACCATTATTTTTTCAATGGCGGGTGTAAGTAAAATATATCCACCCCAAAAACAGGTATTAAAAAATATTTACCTTTCCTTTTTTTACGGCGCTAAAATTGGCGTACTGGGCCTGAATGGTTCGGGTAAATCCAGTTTGCTTAAAGTTATAGCCGGGGTTGATAAAGCTTTTCAGGGCGAAGTCGCTTTCTCGACGGGTTATTCGGTCGGTTACCTGGAGCAGGAGCCGCAGCTGGACCCCACCAAAACCGTAAAAGAAATTGTAGAAGAGGGTGTGGCCGAAGTGGTGGCCCTGCTAAAAGAATTTGACGAGATAAACGAAGCCTTTGCCGACCCCGATGCCGATTACGATAAGCTTTTAAACCGCCAGGGCGAAGTACAGGAAAAACTGGATCAGCACAACGCCTGGGAACTGGATAACAAGCTGGAGCGGGCCATGGATGCCTTACGCACCCCGGCCGGCGAAGCCATTGTGGGTAATTTATCGGGGGGCGAAAAGCGTCGCGTGGCTTTGTGCCGCCTGCTGTTGCAGGAGCCCGACGTATTATTACTGGATGAACCTACCAACCACCTGGATGCCGAATCGGTACTGTGGCTGGAACAGCATTTGCAGCAATACAAAGGTACCGTAATAGCCGTAACCCACGACCGGTACTTCCTCGATAACGTAGCCGGTTGGATCCTGGAACTTGACCGCGGCGAAGGTATTCCGTGGAAAGGCAACTATTCGAGCTGGCTGGAGCAGAAAGCTGCTCGTTTAGCCAAAGAAGAAAAGCAGGAAAGCAAGCGGCAGAAAACTTTACAGCGCGAACTGGAATGGTCCCGCATGTCACCGAAAGCCCGGCAAGCCAAATCAAAAGCCCGATTAGGTAATTATGAAAAGATGGTCAGCGAAGACGCCCGCGAAAAAGAGCAGAAGCTGGAGTTATTTATTCCGGATGGCCCCCGTCTGGGTAATGTGGTAATCGAAGCCGAAAATTTAACCAAGGCCTTTGGCGATAAATTATTATTCGAGAACCTGACCTTCTCGCTGCCCCCGGCCGGCATTGTGGGTATTATCGGACCCAACTCCGCGGGTAAATCTACGATGTTACGTCTGTTAACAAACCGAGATAAACCCGATGCCGGTACAGTTCTGGT
>JAQBNV010000288.1 GCA_028288395.1 Adhaeribacter sp.
TTCGAATATGGCCCTTTTTTTATCGGTAATATTTTCCAATGCTAACGCTTCCAACTCTCAAATGAACGTTCATTCGGGTGGCAAATATAAAGTAGTTATTTAATTTATGGCCACTAATGTTTTAAATATTTCATAACAGTAGGTTATTTATTAGAACAATTCAAATAACCTCCTATTTCATCTGCATTGTGGCCGGCCATAATTATTTAGCTTAGAGCAGTTAAGACCAGTAGTCGGGTAAATAATATCAGTACCCGGAATGCTTCTTTATTCCCAGCGCTACCTCGCTGTTAGTATATTACGGGTAAAAGAAAAGCCCTCCGGAGTGCTTCTGAAGGGCTTTTTTTAGAAATATTTTAATCCGGAATTTTTTATGCTAAAATAATTTTTCGTTAGGCGGCTTAATGCCTTTCAGACGAATATAAACAGTGGTTTGGCCGCGGTGGTGGGTCTGGTGCTCAAAAGCCTTCTGGAAAGCCAAATCCCGCGACATGTCGCGGTTAAATAATTTTATCTTACCGGCCAGTTGCTCATCGGTTGTTCCGGTGAGGGCATTGGTAACAAAATCATAACTTTCCAGCACTACTTTGACCAGCGCCGCTTTGGTTTTGTATTCCGGTAATTGCTCCAGGTTTTTGCCTTGGTACGGATTGGCTTTACCCGATGCGGTGGCCGCAAACATAAAGTTAGCATTGGTCAGGTGCAGCATTTGTTCGGCAAAGCTCCGCATCTCGGGCGTTGGCTTAAAATTTAATCCTTCTTCCGGCATGGCATCTAAATATTCTTTGGTGTATTCTTTTGCCCGTTGCCAATCAGCTAACATCTGGCTTTTGGCAGGTGGCTGCGGCGCGGCTACTAATGGCGTAATAATAATTAGCGCGAAAAAGGCGACCAATAAAAAGCTTAACTGGCCGGGAATTACAATTTTTTTCATAACAATTTTTTGGGAGGTGGAGATATCAGGCATCAAGATAAAATATTATTTTAATAATATTCACTTTAATTCCTTAAAGTTCTCGAATACAATTTAGAATTTGATCAACGACAAACCCGGCGTGTATAGCCAAACCCCAATAAACTAATCTGCTAACTACCTTTCTCCCCCAAATAAAATTAACTTAAGCTTTCAGTACAAAGGTATAGCCGGCCTGCATTTGCTGCGTCGCCTGCTGGGTTACATCCATTATCAGCACCGGTTTAAATATGCCGTCGCGTTTATTTCCGGGTTCGTCCGGAAAATACAATTGGGTGGTTAAAACCGGCTTGCCGGGCGCCTGTACCTTTACGTGCAGGTGGCGGGTTCGGCCGGGGTACAAACCGGGCACAATGGTTTCTAACCGAAAATTCCCTTGTTTATCGGTATAATGGTGGCCCCGCAGGGTAAATCCATTGTTATCGTAGTTGCCCGCCGCATCGGCATGCCACCAATCCAGCAAGGCCCGGCTTACCGGCTGGCAATTGGTGTTCAGCACCTGCCCCGTTAATACCAGCACCGTTCCTTTCAGGCCATTCTCCCGCAGGTTGGTGCGTTCCGGCGAATTGGGCGTAAAATAGGGGCCTTCGGTTTGCGCTGGCGTTGGTTCGTCGTGGTCGTCGCAGGCCGGCGTTGGTTCCAGGGTTCTCCCGCTAAGGCGCAACGATATTCCCGACAACAAGCCTATAAATGGCAGGCCGGCCAGAAAAGCAAAAAAACGGCGTCGGGTAAGTTTCATGACTATTTTTTTAACTGGTTAGACATTTAAATATACCTTTTTTATCTCTTTTATGGAAGATTCTATTGGATAGAAAAGGAAAGATTTATACTTCATAGGTAAGGTTTTCTGTTCGTTTGGTTTCGACTGGCCGGCGGGGCCTTATTTTTCTCCCGGATGAGACTAACCCTTCCGCCCTTCGGGCACCTTCCCTAAATTAGGGAAGGAGTGCAAAAGAATCAAGACGCTTCAAACTCGCTGACCGCTCGAACAGTGAAGCGCCAACGTTGCACCCGCCTCTACTTATCTTCTGGGGGCAAATATTTTTATAAACTCTAATCAAGGCGCGATGATTATTTTAACTTAAAAGTATTATTTATTGGCTTATCCTGTTCGGTATTGTACTGATTGCTGGTACAAAACGGATAAGTACCTATATTTGTGATTATGTTCGAAAAAGTAAATAAAATAACCCAGGAAGTCCAAGCCTTTGACATTCAGAACAAAGAAGCTTTAGAACAATTTCGAATTGCCTACACAGGTCGTAAAGGCCAGATTGCCGACCTGTTCGACGATATAAAAAACATCTCCCCGGAGCAACGGAAAGCCTACGGCCACGAAGTAAACCGGCTGAAAGAATTAGCCTTAGCCAAGTTTGCCCAGATGCAGGACCAACTGGGAGCCAGCAGCGAAGGTCAGCGTAAACTAAATATTGATTTTACCTTGCCACCGATACCGGAAACGCTGGGCACCCGCCACCCCTTAACGGTGGTGCGCGAAGAAATAATCCGCATTTTCGAGCGCATCGGTTTTAACTTATCCGAAGGCCCCGAGATTGAAGACGACTGGCATAATTTTACCGCTCTGAACTTCCCGGAGAACCATCCGGCCCGCGACATGCAGGATACGTTTTTCGTGGAAGGCGATATGCTGCTGCGTACGCATACCTCCAGCGTGCAGGTGCGGGTAATGGAAAACCAGAAGCCGCCCATCCGCACGCTATCGCCGGGCCGTGTATTCCGGAACGAAGCCATTTCGGCGCGGGCGCACTGTGTGTTTCACCAGGTAGAAGGTTTGTTTATCGATGAGAACGTAAGCTTCGCCGACCTGAAGCAAACGCTTTATTACTTCGTGCAGGAAATGTTCGGCCCCGAAACCAAAATTCGGTTCCGGCCGTCGTTCTTCCCCTTTACCGAACCCAGCGCCGAGATTGATATTTCGTGCCTGATTTGTAAAGGCGCCGGTTGTAATATTTGCAAGCACAGCGGCTGGGTAGAAATTGGCGGTTCGGGCATGGTAGATCCGGAGGTGCTCAAAAACTGCGGCATCGATCCCGAAAAATATTCCGGTTTTGCCTTTGGCATGGGCATCGAACGCATTACCATGCTCAAGTATCAGATAAAAGATTTACGCCTCTTCACCGAGAATGATATTCGTTTCCTGCGTCAGTTTGAGTCGCTTTAATGATTAGTAGTTAGTGGTTGTGGTGGAACGCTGTTTAGTTGACCTGGATTAAGTGCTCGTGGTTGTACAGAATAAAATTTTCAAGCTGCCGCCAATGAACCGAAATTTTAAAGGCGCTTTTTTCGTTTAAACATTTGTAGCGATTATGGCTTCATCCTTGTCATACGTTCTTCAGGAAGATGCGTAATTTCGGCTTGGCCTGATAGCGGAAAGTGGATAAGGGCTATCTGGCAATAAAATCAGGAAAGAGTTTATGAATATTCGTAATTGCTTATGGGGGGGATTATTTCTGTTGCTGCTGGGTTGCGAAGACAATGCGGAGGCGCCTATAATACCCAATGTGCTGATAAACGAACAAATTAACCTCACCAATATTCAATACAATAAATTACGCCAGGATAATGGTTATGTGTACCTGAATGCCGGGGCGCGGGGCATTATCCTTATCCGGGAAAATGCCTCCCGCTACCGGGCCATTGAGCGAAACTGCACCTATCACCCTGAGGATCCCTGCGGCATTGTAACGGTTGATGCCTCTAACTTATTTCTAAAAGATCCCTGCTGCGGCTCCCAGTTCGACTTCTCGGGCCAGGTAACCGGCGGACCAGCCAGTTATCCGCTAAGGCAATATGCTACTACCCTGCAAGGTAATTTCCTGTATATCACCAACTAAGCTTCCGGCTTATCTGAAGGAATAAAAAAGATTAAATTTTTATACTGAAACATTTGCATCGTAGGTAAAAGTGCCTTAATATTGCATCCGAATTCGACACCAATCGGATTACAAACTCCTCCTTAGCTCAGCTGGTTAGAGCACATGACTGTTAATCATGGGGTCCTTGGTTCGAGCCCAAGAGGGGGAGCTTAAAAAGCCACTTACGAGATAAAACTCTTAAGTGGCTTTTTTTATTTGCATGCATTTTGCATACAGATTTAAAATTATTTTTAATTTTAAATCACTTCAATAATATTTTATTAGGTTAAAGAGGCACTAAGCTTTCTCCATTGACCTGAATTTCCTCGGGGAAAACCCAGTAATATTACTAAAGACACGTGAAAAATGATAAGGATCTTCAAAGCCAGTCAAGGTGGCAATTTCTTTTATTCTTAAGGCGCTGTTTTCTAATAATTCGCAAGCTTTTTGGATACGTAGGTAAGTAAAGAAATTTATGGGGGAATTCTTAGTCCTTTTTTTAAACATGGCAGAGAAGTGAGACGCAGACATCCCCACTTCTTCCCCTATTTGTTGAAGCGTTAAATTTTTATCCAGGTTATTTTTCATAAAATTTATAGCTGCTTCAATCCCATCACTCTCCTCTACATTCAAACAAATATTTTGTTTATATACGGATGATTTTAAGGTTGCCAGAAAATGGTTAAGGCAATTATTGGCATAAATAAGATTGTCCAGATTGAAATACATGGTTAAATGGTCGAATATTTCTTCGAAAAGCTGTATGCGATCGTTATCTGGATTTAGAGTAAGCGGTGAGAAGCAATTACTCTTGCCGCATAAATATTCTAAAAATAAATGTGCACGCTCCCCTGTAAAATGAAGCCAGTAAATTGTCCATGGTTTTACCATATCTGCCCCATATTTGTGTGGTATATTGGCAGGAAGAATAAAGGCTTGGTTAGGTTTTATCCAATATTCTTTGCCATTTACCTGGTACCAGCCCTCTCCTTTTAT
>JAQBNV010000334.1 GCA_028288395.1 Adhaeribacter sp.
ACCACTTTCATTACAAGCTTCGGAGTGTCCTAATAATACATCTGCATACCGCATGTAAACAATGTTCTTTTCAGTGTTGGAATTAGGCACCCCTAATTCTACCCATTTGGCACACCAGCCCTTGCTAAAAATCATTTCTTCTGGTTTCCGGGGATTGGCGTCAGCCTTAACAACACCGCCAAACCGAGACAAGTTAAAGTCAGCATTTGGGCTCCACTTCACAATCGGATACTTACCATCCACCAATCCAAAACGGCCGGTAGGATAAGACTCCACAAAAGTGCCATCAATGCGTTTGTCCTGGGGATCATAAGACTTTCTAAATTCGCGGGTCACACTCAGCCAGCTCCATCCGGAACCACCCAATTGACTGGGATAATCTTCGGGGTTAAAATGTGCCGAATGACCAACGTTTTCGTTGTTATTGGCTTTGAAAGAAACCTGTCCTTCAAAGATGCGCTCCCCCCGGTTTTCAAAGGCCGCGTCGAAGTTATGGCTAAAGTTGGCAAATAAAGCCAGGCCGCTGTTCTGGATAATATCCTCACCTGTGGCTTTGGCTTCCGCCCATTTTTCATCAAACAATTGAGCTTTGAGCATCAAGGTTTTGGCAGCCCATTTGGTTGCCCTCCCAGCGTCTGCTGCCGGATATATTGCCGGCAGCACGTCAGCTGCGGCCTTACAATCGGCATAGATTTGGTCTAATACTACCCGCTTGCCACCTTCATTAGATGCTAGATCGTTAAAGCTCTTAGTGGCGGTTATTTTCAAAGGCACATTATCAAAATAACGAACCAGGGAAAAATAGTAATAGGCCCGCAGAAATTGCGCTTCTGCCTTGAGCCGTTTGGTCAATTCCACATTTGCCGGGTCTTGGATTTTATCGGCGATTTCAATGATATTGTTTGCCCGGTCAATAGATCGGTAATTGGCCTGCCAAAAAGCCTCAATATATTCATCTGCCGGATTAATGTTTCCCAAATTGTATTGTAAAGGACCTTTTTCCCAGCCAATCTGGTAACCTACCAAGCATTCAAAAACATACCTGTTGTAAAAGTGGTCAAATCCGGAAGTGCCTTTGGTAAGGTCATCGTAGATACCATTAACGCCTAGTTGTAATTCTTTAGATGATTGATAAAAAGAATCGGGGTTGATAAAATCCGGTTTTTCATTTAGATCGGCGCATCCGCCTGTCCAAACCAGTAAGCTGGATAGTAACAGACTTGCAACTTTATTTTTTATGGTCTTTTCCATTATTAATGAAGAGTTAATTTTGTAATAAGATAAATATTTTAGGGCTCCAGGAGCTTAAAACCCTAGGGTTACGCCTGCTGTAAAGGTTCTGGCTCGTGGATAAGCATCATAATCATCTCCCCGGTTAAGGCTGTTTTGTCCCTGGTTATTTACCTCCGGATCGAAACCTCTGTATTTAGTGATCAGAAACAGGTTCTGGCCGCTGGCATACACCCGTGCATTCTTAATAAACTTTATAGGAGGGATGGTGTATCCCACCGACACGTTTTGCAAGCGGATAAAGGAGCCATCTTCTATGAAATAAGAAGACCGGCGGAAAGAAATAAAATCCCGTCTACCGTTAATTGCTGGCCGGCTGGCACCGGTATTCTGTGGCGTCCAGGAATCGGTCAGCATGGATGCTACCTGATTTATTTTTTGTACCCCATCACCTATTTCTGCCTGCTGCAGGTTGCGCACCTGGTTACCCTGCACGCCTTGTAAAAACAAGCCTAAGTCAAAGTTTTTATACTTTATCGAAGAATTGAAACCCCAGGAAAACTTAGGATTAGGATTGCCAATGATCTTATAATCGTCAGCTGTGTATTTACCATCCTTATTTACATCTTCACATTTAGGGTCACCTGCTTTGGCCGAATAGCCTTTAGCTTCATCCTCTGTTTGGAAAATACCTACATAATTGTAACCTCTCCAAACACCAATTGGGCTTCCTGCCTCCACCCAACTGCCAAATATGCCTAAGTGACCACTTGTACTATTAGCAAAGAAAGGAGTGCTTTGACCTAGATCCAGAATTTTATTGCGTAAAATGGACGTGTTACCATTGATGTCCCATTTGAAATCTTCGCTATCAAATAATTTATAGTCAATGGAAAACTCAATTCCTTTGTTTGTCAAAGACCCTGAGTTCAGCATCACGGTACTAAAGCCGGTGCTCTGCGGGATTGTTACATCCAGTAACAAGTCGGTAGTTTTATTATGGAATACGTCAAAGGTCAGCCCCAAACGATTATTTAGCAGGCTCATATCCATGCCGATATTAGCCATCGCAGTACTTTCCCATTTTAAATTAGAGTTAGGTATGCGGTTAGCTGCGTAACCAGGAGCCAACACATTGCCGAAAACATAATTATAAGGTACCAAGCCGGAAGTAGACCGGTAAACGGGAATCTGGGAATTGCCTGTCAGCCCGTAGCTGCCGCGGAATTTAAGATCGCTGAAAATAGTGGCTAAAGGAGAACCTTTAAAAAACCCCTCATTCGCTACCCGCCAGCCGAGCGCGGCAGAAGGGAAAGTAGCCCATTTGTTATTAGGACCAAATTTGGAAGATCCATCCCGGCGCATAGTCAAAGTTAATAGATACCGGTCAAACAAGTTATAATTTACCCGACCAAGCATGGACTCCAGGGCCCATTCAACCCGGCCAGAAGAAGGATTGAGCGGGTTGCCATTTTGCAGGTTCATTGATTGGACATTATCGGAAGGCAGATCCCGCACACCGGTAAAATCAAACTGATTACGTTCATGCTGGTAAGTATACCCTACAGTCACATCGATCTGATGGCCTGTGGCAATTTCCTTGTTGTAAGAAAGAATGTTTTCATTCAGCACATTGGTATAGCTGCGGTTGAATTTTTCCAGCTGCCGAACAATAGGAGGATTAGGCCGAGTGAGACTATTATAAAAGGTGATCCGGTTAGCATTCACAACGTCAGCCCCAATACTTGTTTTGAACCGGAGATCCTTGGTTATTTTGAATGTCATACCAGTAGAACCAAATAACCTGTTACTGTAATCCTTATCCTCGCCTTCCTGCGCCAGGGCAACTGGATTTATGATGAACCGTTGGTCATAGCTGGGGAAATTATAGCCACCGGTCTCATTATAAACCGTCCCTGTGGGATCTAGACCCAGTGCTGTGATTGTAAGGCCGCCCGGTCCACCCCGATCAGTAGGAACATTACTGGAATTTGAACGATTAAAAGACCAGCTATTGCTGAGGGTAGCACGACCGTTCAAAAAGTCGTTATCCAGGTTTAACCGGAAGCCGTTTCGTTTATAAAAAGTATTTTTAATAATTCCTTCATTATCCAGGTGATTGGCCATAAAGCTGTAACGCATGCTTTTGGTGCCACCGGCAAAGGTTAACTGGTGGTTAGAGATGCTACCCTGCCGAGTAACTTCATCCATCCAGTTGGTGCCTGCACCAATCTCATTTATCCTACTGTCGGTAAAGCGAGGACTTCCTCCTTGTGTTCGTTCGAGTTCGTTAATGTACCGGGCATAATCTGCGCCACTCAACATGTCGACACTGCGGGCCATCTGCTGGATTGAATAGGAACCTTCATACGTTAAACGGCCCTCTCCTTCTTTTCCGCGTTTGGTGGTAATAAGGATAACCCCGTTTGAACCGCGAGATCCGTAGATCGATGTGGCAGAAGCATCTTTAAGTACTTCAATTGACTCAATATCGTTGGGGTTTAAAGAGGCTAGTACATTGGCCGACTGACGATTGCCGCCGGTACCAAAGGCAGCGTTGTCGGGATAGATAGGGAATCCATCAATTACATATAATGGCTCACTACCACTGTTGATGGA
>JAQBNV010000394.1 GCA_028288395.1 Adhaeribacter sp.
AAATATACTACCATTAACCCATTATTTTCAATTATAACCATCTATTCTCATGAACGACAAGGTCTATATCTTCGACACCACGCTGCGCGACGGCGAACAGGTTCCCGGTTGTCAGCTTAACACCCGCGAAAAAATTGAGGTGGCTCTGGCCCTGGAAGAACTAGGTGTAGATATAATTGAGGCCGGATTCCCTATTTCCAGCCCCGGCGACTTTGCCTCTATCGTGGAAATTTCGAAAGCATTAACTGAACCGATTATCTGTGCCTTAACCCGGGCCAAAAAAGAGGATATAGATGTGGCCGTAGATTCTTTAAAATTTGCGAAACGCAAACGTATTCATACCGGCATTGGCGCATCCGATATGCACATTAAATATAAATTTAATTCTTCGCGCGAAGATGTACTGGCGCGCGGCGTCTGGGCGGTGCAATACGCCAAGCAATTTGTAGAAGACATTGAATTTTACGCCGAAGATGCCGGCCGGGCCGATTTGCCCTTTCTGGCCCAGATGGTAGAAGCCGTTATTGCGGCCGGTGCCACCGTGGTTAATATTCCGGATACCACTGGCTACACCCTGCCCTGGGATTACGGCCAGAAAATCAAATATTTGCGCGAAAACGTCAAAAATATCGACAAAGCCATTATTTCGGTGCATTGCCACAACGATTTAGGCTTGGCCACGGCCAACTCTATTGCGGGGGTAATGAACGGTGCCCGCCAGATTGAGTGCACCATTAACGGCATCGGCGAACGGGCCGGCAACACCTCCCTGGAAGAAGTGGTGATGATTATGAAGAGCCACAAAGAGCTCGAATTAAACACCGGCATCAACACCAAACGTATTTACCCGGTCAGCCGCTTGGTATCGCGGTTGATGCGCATGCGCGTGCAGCCCAACAAAGCTATTGTGGGCGATAATGCCTTCGCGCACTCTTCCGGTATTCACCAGGACGGCTTCCTGAAGCACCGCGAAACCTACGAGGTAATTAATCCGCACGATGTAGGCGTAGATAACTCCAAAATTGTGTTAACCGCCCGCAGCGGCCGCGCCGCCCTGAAGCACCGCATGGAAAACCTGGGCTACTTTATTTCGAAAGAAGAGCTCGATGAAATTTATCAGGATTACTTAGTGTTAGCAGATGAGGTAAAAGTTGTAAATGACGATCACCTGGGCGTACTTTACCAAAAAATCGAGAGTAAGAAAGAGCAAGCAGCCATAAAAGCTAATATTTAGTATTTCGTAATGATATCCGATAAGAAAACATTATTTAAAAAGATCTGGGACGCCCACGTTGTCACCAGCATCGAAGAAGGACCCGATGTATTATACATCGATAAGCATTTGATTCACGAAGTTACCAGTCCGCAGGCTTTTGCGGGCCTCGAAAAAAGAGGTATTGGCGTGTACCGGCCGCAGAATATTCTGGCCACCGCCGACCACAACGTACCCACCAAAAATCAGCATTTACCTATTGCGGAACCGCTTTCCCGGTTTCAGGTAGATAAATTAACCGAAAACTGTAGCAAATTTGGGGTTGAACTATACGGCTTGGGGCATCCGTTCCAGGGCATCGTGCACGTAATCGGACCCGAACTGGGCCTTACCCTGCCGGGCATGACCATTGTGTGCGGCGACAGCCACACTTCTACCCACGGCGCTTTCGGTACTATTGCTTTTGGTATTGGTACTTCTGAAGTAGAGCAGGTAATGGCTACACAATGCCTTATGCAAAGCAAACCCAAAACCATGCGCATCAATATTGAAGGCGAACTGGCGAACGGCGTGCTTTCGAAAGATATTATCCTGTACATCATTTCCAAAATATCAATGGGTGGGGCTACCGGTTATTTCGTGGAATATGCCGGTTCGGCAATCCGCCGCCTGAGCATGGAAGCCCGCATGACCATCTGCAACATGAGCATCGAAATGGGTGCCCGCGGTGGTTTGATTGCCCCGGACGATACTACTTTCGCTTATATTAAAGGCCGGGAATTTGCACCCAAAGGCGAGAAATTTGAAGAGGCCCTGGCTTACTGGCGTACTCTTTTTACCGACGAAGGCGCCGCCTTTGATGTAGAATATACCTACGATGCCGCCGATATTACGCCCATGATTACCTACGGCACCAACCCCGGAATGGGCATTAAAATAACCGAAAACATACCAACCTTAGCTGATTTAAAAGAAGAAAGCGGCAGAGCTTCTTTCGAGAAATCGCTGGCTTACATGGGGCTCAATGCCGGCGACAATCTAATCGGTAAAGAGGTAAATTACGTGTTTATTGGTTCCTGCACCAACTCCCGCATCGAAGACTTGCGGCTGGTGGCTGATTTTGTAAAAGGCAAACACAAAGCCGCCAACGTTAATGCCATGATTGTACCGGGCTCAAAGCAGGTAGAAACCCAGGCCATTGCCGAAGGTTTAGATATAATATTAAAAGCGGCCGGCTTTGAGTTGCGCGAGCCAGGCTGTTCGGCTTGCCTGGGCATGAACGAAGACAAAGTACCGAAAGGTGAATATTGCGTTTCTACCTCAAACCGGAATTTTGAAGGCCGCCAGGGCCCCGGTGCCCGCACCATGCTGGTGAGCCCGTTAACCGCTGCGGCTACCGCCATTACGGGCAGAATAACCGATGTTCGTGAACTTTTAAACGCTTAGTACGTCATGGAAAAATTTGTAAAGATAACCTCAACGGCCGTACCGTTACCCATCGAAGATATTGATACCGACCAGATAATTCCGGCGCGTTTCCTGAAAGCGACCACCCGTGACGGCTTCGGCGACAACCTGTTCCGCGACTGGCGTTACGACAACCAGAATAATCCGAAAGCTGATTTCATCCTGAATAACCCTAATTTTAGCGGTCAGATTTTAGTGGCTGGTAAAAACTTTGGCTGCGGTTCCAGCCGCGAGCACGCCGCCTGGGCCATAGCCGATTATGGTTTTAAAGTAGTTATTTCCAGCTTCTTCGCCGATATTTTTAAAGGCAACGCCCTGAATAATGGTTTGCTACCGGTGCAGGTATCTCAGGAGTTTTTAGATGCTTTATTCGAAAGAATATTTGCCGATAAGAACACCCAACTGGAAATAAACCTGGAAACCCAGACGGTAAGCATTGCCGGCACCGACTTAGTAGAGCACTTTGATATTAACCAGTACAAGAAAACCTGCCTCATTAACGGATACGACGATATTGATTACCTGCTGAACCTGCGGGAGAAAATTGAAGCTTACGAAAAAACGAGTAAATATTTAAGCCTGGTAAGCCAGGAAGTAGAAGCGTAATTTTGTGAAAGGATTTATTGGGAGAGCCAGTTCAATTGAACTGGCTCTTTTGTTTTTAGTAGTAATTATAAACTACAACAATCAATTTTCTTAACATCTAAAGCTTCAATGTCTTTATATTCCTTCTGTAAATCCTTAAAAGCCGCATCATGGGCTGCATTATTCTTTACTTTAAATACTAAATAGATTCCGTATTCTGAATAAGAACCAGCTAAATACTGCTTAATTTTAGTTTTATATTGCGCTCTTTCCTGGGGAACTAAGATTTCGGGATTATGTAGAAGTTTTAATTCTACCATAACAGGACCAACAAAACCATAGCT
>JAQBNV010000425.1 GCA_028288395.1 Adhaeribacter sp.
CCACAGCCACGCCACAGGCATTGGTATGTTTTAAAATGGCTACCGCCGGATCTTCCTGAAATTCATCTATCAGAGCCACGGCTGCATCCACGTCTACTAAATTATTATAAGACAACTGCTTGCCGTGCAACTGGTCGAATAAGGCGCCCAGATCGCCGTAAAAGACGCCTTGCTGGTGCGGGTTTTCGCCGTAACGCAGCGGTGTGCTTTCGCGGAGGCTGTGTTTAAAATATTTACCTTCACCTCCGTTCAGGTAATTAAATATATGCGTATCGTAATGCGAGGAAATATCGAAGGCTTTGGCGGCAAAGCGTTTGCGATCAGCCAGTTCGGTGCCGCCCTGGTTTTGTTGCAGCAGTTCCACCACCTCGGTATATTGTTCCTGCGACGAAACGACCAATACATCGTTAAAGTTTTTGGCGGCGGCCCGGATTAAGGAAATACCCCCAATATCAATCTTCTCAATCACATCGGCTTCCGCTGCCCCTGACTTAACGGTTTCTTCAAAGGGATACAAATCTACTACCACCAAATCAATGGCCGGAATTTCATAAGTCTGTACTTCGGCCTGATCGGTTTCGTGGTCGCGGCGGTGCAGAATACCCCCGAAAACTTTTGGATGCAGGGTTTTTACCCGTCCGCCAAAGATGGCCGGATATTGCGTCAGGTCTTCTACCGCAATTACTTGTGCGCCTAAACCTTCCAGGAAACTTTGGGTACCCCCGGTAGAATAAATAGTTACCCCTTGCGCTTTGAGTAGTTCTACAAGTGGTTCGAGGTTATCTTTATAATAAACCGAAATTAAAGCAGATTGAATTTTTTTCATGATATTAAGCTGTTAGCTATTAGCTTTTAGTTATTAGCCCGGTATAACCTATTTATAAAATAAAAAAGTATAAGTAAGGCCGCAATTTCAGGTGGTATAAAACCACCCGCTTTGTATGTAGTTTTAACTTATAAATAATGCCTGGCTGCGGGAATGTCCCAATTAAATTTTATAATAAGTAGAATTCTCTCCCTTAAACTAACTGTTTGCCTGCGTAAAAATTATCAAGCAGATATATATTCACTCACCTTATAACTCATAATCTCTAATTCATAATTAACTTAAAAGCTGTTCTACCACCCGGGGCAGATGCTCGTGTTCTAATTGCAAAACCCGGTCAGACAATATTTCGGCAGTATCGTTTTGCTGCACCGGGCAAAGTTGTTGGTAAATAGTAGCGCCCTGGTCGTAAAATTCGTTTACGTAGTGAATGGTAATGCCCGACTCTTTTTCCTGGTTATCCAGCACCGCCTGGTGCACGTGTAGGCCGTGCATGCCTTTGCCACCGTATTGGGGCAATATACCGGGATGAATATTTATAATTTGCTGTGGGAAAGCCTGGATAAAAGACACGGGCACCAACCATAAAAAACCGGCCAGTACCACCAGGTCGGGCTGATATGCTTTCACCTGCGCCAGCACGGTACCGTCCCGAAATTGTTCGCGGTTAAAGATGTGGCCCGGCAGGTTAAAATTTTCGGCCCGTTGCAGCGCGTAAGCCGCCGGATTATTTGAGAACAGGGCCACTATCCTGATTTGCGGATGGTGCTGAAAATATTCCATCAGGCGCTGGGCATTGCTACCGGAGCCCGAAGCAAATATTACCACACGTTTGTACAAGGTATCAGACATAGAACCCGGTTAAAAGAAGCGCAAATATAGAACATTATACCGGAGATTTCCTGTCCTGCTTCCGCAAAATATTAGCTATACCGGCGCTTTAGCCAGAATTACCCGGTTAAATATTGCGTCAACTTCGTTGGGAATGCTACTCGGCAAAAATATTAAGAACCATTAAGTTTCGGTATTCCGCCCACAGACCGTTCTGAAAGCGGGTGGCTAATTTACCGAAGTTTCTTTTCAAAGCTTTTTATCAGAAGGCGGGTTTCGGTTATCCGTCTTTCCAGGCCGGCCCGATAGTGCCAGGCCTGCTTTTCCGGATCAGCCGATTGGTGTTTAATTTCCTTTTTTAATTCCTGTAAGTATTGCCGGCTCCGTTTAAGGTAATGCGGTGCGGTAACCGGGTTATGAAATCCTTTACCATCTACATAAACGTACACGGGGGTGGTATGAGCCGCTTGTTTCTCGTTGCCATAGCTCCGGGCTGCCAGCCAGACACCTTGTTCCGCCGGAATATCCAGCTCCAGGAAAAGATGCTCCGGCGACTGACCGGCTTCGCGGGCGGTAACCCGACCAAGCACCTGACCGTGCCCAACAATTTCCAGCGTTTGCAAAGGCACTTGGGTGGCGTGTCCGTAAGCCTGAGCTGTAATGCGCAAGCGGGTGCCCTTGCTTACGGCCAGTTTATCGCCCGGCAATTGGTTATTCACCTTAAATATTAACTGCGGTCCGCTGGAAACATAAGTATGGCCGGCCGCCAACCCCGCTTTCCAGCGCTCATACGTTAATGGTTCTGGCACATAGGTATAAAAACGGGCATTGCCAATGCGGGCCGAACGCTCCGGTGGCCCCTTGTCGTGATCCTGACCACACCACGGGAAGTCGGAACCGGCAACGGCAGTAAGCGGAATGCCTAAATCCAGTAAGTGATAATAATGATCGGTAATCAGAGGTTTATCGGAAGCACAAAACTGCAGGAGTTCCAGTAAATCTACTTTGCCCCGGAGGCCATCGAGTACCAGGCCGCGGTACCCATGGAACGTCTGGGCCTGGTGGGCATAACCACCTACCCCGCCCAGGTCCCGGAGACGGTCAAATACCTTGTCATAATAGTAATATTCGTTTTTAAACCGGACTCGGTCCGAAGCGCCAATGCCTATGACATGTCCTAGTTCCGGGGTACGGGGATCTTCCTGGCCGGTGGTTAGTAGATAATTTCCCCGCTGGTAAACCCCTTTATCGCCCCAGGCATACTGCTGGTAATAAGTTTCCCAGAAATCGCCCATGCGCAACATCACCCCTACATGAATATCTTCGGCCTGGGTCCAGGCCAGAAGCAGCGAATCTTCACGGGGCGAACGGCGGATATGAATGTGATCGTCGGCAGAATACCAGCCTTTGGCGGCCATATTTATCCACCGGGCTAATTTATAGTCGCCTTGGTAGGCCTCTCCTGCCCGGATTTCCAGTTCCTGCTGCTGCGCTATATATTCCGGACCTTTGGCAAGGGTTAGCAAATATTTGCCGGGTGCGAGGACCATGCTAAAACGGCCGGTTACATAAAAAGAACTGTCGGGCTGGTAACCGTAACCATCGGCATGATCCCACACCCCATACATCACGGCTACCGCTGCCCGGGGAAGCTGCTTTACGGCGTGCCCGTTCCGGCTGAGACGCACCCGCACTGGCGTTAACTGGCCGGTGCCACCATCAGTAACCTGCACATCCAGTTTACCAGTCGCGGGGATTTGGGCTGCCCCTTCGCCAATCAGTACCAGCCAAACAAATAGTATAAAGCCGCCAGGAAATAACCGAAGAAGCGGGTCTGATTGGTGCATGGTCATCGCTGTTTGCCCTTAATTTAAGGATATCCGGGAAATTAAGGAAAGAGATATTTTTATTTACCTACCCGGAATTTTTATGTAAGTTGGGCCGTCCGGGCTGGTTTGGCACTTTAACCAGCAACGATCCGGTTTAAAAAAGCCAGAACACCAGTAATATTTCTTTCATAAAGATAAGCAGCCAATATAATTAAATATGATTCGGAGAGATTTTATTAAAACCTCGGCCAGCTTAAGTATAGCCGGAGCGGTTACACCAGGAGCCGCCCTGTCGGTGATAGCTTCTGCCAAAGCCCCTGAGGACCGCCAGTTCTGGGTCGATACCCTCGTTAAAATTGCCCATCCGGTGTTAACGAATCTCAGTCAGGGCCAGCTGAAGAAAAATATGCCGGTAGAGTCGGTAAAGGGCCGGGAGCAGGACCGCCGGAACTATACCTATCTCGAAGCCTTCGGGCGGTTAATGGCAGGCATGGCACCTTGGCTGGAGCTAGGGAAGGATGCTACCCCGGAAGGTAAACGCCGGGCCCAATACCTCGAACTGGCACACCAGTCGCTGACGATGGCCGTTGATCCTAAATCGCCGGATTTCATGAATTTTAACGCCGGTGGTCAACCGGTGGTAGATGCTGCCTTTTTGAGCCATGCCTTAATCCGGGCACCTAAAGAATTTTTGGGTAATATTGAAAGTAGTACCCGGGCGCACCTCGTAAAGGCATTACAATCGTCGCGGGCCATTACACCCTACTACAGCAACTGGCTGCTGTTTAGTGCCATGGTGGAGATGGCGTTGCTTAAACTGGGCGAGCAATGGGATGGTATGCGCGTAGATTATGCTCTCAAATCGCACCAAAGCTGGTATAAAGGCGATGGCGTTTACGGCGACGGGCTGGAATTTCACTTCGATTATTATAACAGCTACGTGATACAACCCATGCTGCTGGATATTTTGCAAGTACTAAGCCAGGTGCAGCCATCGCAGCAAAGTCTTTATCAGACGGTGCTGAAACGGGCCCAACGCTATGCGGCCATCCAGGAACGGTTGATCTCGCCCGAAGGCACTTTCCCGCCAATCGGGCGCTCACTGGCTTACCGGTTTGGGGCTTTTCAGTTACTGGCCCAGGTAGCGTTGCAACAAAAATTACCAACCGATATTATCCCGGCCCAGGTTAGAAGCGCACTTACCGCGGTAATAAAAAGAACCATGACGGCGCCGAATACTTTTGATAAGAGTAACTGGCTCACAATTGGGTTCAGCGGCCACCAGCCCAGCGTTGGGGAAACGTATATTTCTACGGGTAGTTTGTATTTATGCTCCACCGGTTTGTTGCCCTTGGGTTTACCGGCAACAG
The DNA here is from genome assembly GCA_028288395.1 of Adhaeribacter sp. GTDB lineage: Bacteria > Bacteroidota > Bacteroidia > Cytophagales > Hymenobacteraceae > Adhaeribacter. The sequence continues at coordinate 4,857 of JAQBNV010000425.1, forward strand.
ATGCCTTCTGGACAGCGCCTGCGCAGGACTGGACTGCCAAAAAAGCCTGGGGCGGTTCTGATTTTAAAGCCGATCATGCGCTAACCGGACTAACGTAAACGGTCTCATCTGGTCACCGGCAAGCCCGCTTTATACAATTTGCAGCTTACCTACCGGAAAAACAGCATCGACAGCATACCCATTAGCATGATACCTTTGCACCAGCGGCTTAGGCGCGAAAAGTCTTTTTTACGATCAGCTTTAATTATTAATTTAGAAAAAAAGAAGGCCGGCACCAGCACCAGTAACAACATGTAAATACCAAAGAATATATCTTGGCGCCGGTAAAGAATGGCAAACACAACAGTTGTATAAAATATTGCCATCAGAAAATACAACGCCCATTTAGAACGCGGAATCCCGGCCACAATCGGCAAGGTACGGCAGCCAAAAGTCGCATCTCCTTTTACATCTTCCATGTCTTTTATTATTTCGCGCACCAGCGAAATAATAAAAGCAAAAAGAGAATAGGCCCATACTGCTTTATTATCTACCCCCAGGTTTACTGCTACTACCAACAACATGGTGGCAGATAAAAAAGCGATGGTAATATTGCCTAGTAATAACATCATTTTCAGCTGAGCCGAATATCCCCAGAGCAGCAACACCGCGCCTGCGTTTACCAACCCCACTGACCACGACAGCGTAAAGCCCACCAACACCCCGATAGCCGATAATAATAAATGCGCCAGCATAGCTTGCCGCCGGTTAACTCCTTGGCCCACCACCAGCCGCTTAGGCTTGTTTATGGCATCTATTTTAATATCATAATAATCATTTATAATATAGCCGGCAGCAGCCACGCAAAAGGTGGCCA
>JAQBNV010000430.1 GCA_028288395.1 Adhaeribacter sp.
CTACCCGTACGGCTTTGCAGAATGCCCTGGCGGCGCTCGAGAATGGTAAGCATGGCTTGTGCTTTGCTTCGGGCATGGCGGCCATCGATGCGGTAGTTAAATTGCTGCAGCCCGGCGACGAAGTAATTTCGACAAATGACCTGTACGGAGGCAGCTACCGTATTTTCACCAAAATATACCAGCAGTACGGCATTAAGTTCACGTTTATTCCCATGGGCGATATCGCCAGCGTAGAAGGCTATATCAACCAGAACACCCGTTTGCTCTGGCTCGAAACACCGACCAACCCTTTGTTAAATATTATTGATATCAAAGGCGCCGCGGCCATTGCCAAAAAGCATAATATTTTACTTGCAGTTGATAATACCTTTGCAACGCCTTACCTGCAAACCCCGCTCGACTTAGGAGCCGATATGGTCATGCACTCCTTAACCAAATACATGGGCGGCCACTCCGATGTAGTAATGGGCGCGCTTATCCTGAACGATGATGACCTGACCCAACGCCTGGCCTTTATTCAGAATGCCAGCGGCGGCACGCCCGGTCCCCAGGATTGCTTTTTGCTGTTACGGGGCCTCAAAACCCTGCACGTCCGGATGCAGCGCCACTGCGAAAACGGGCGGGCGGTAGCAGAATATTTACAGCAGCACCCCAAGGTAGAAAAAGTTTTCTGGCCAGGTTTTGCGTCGCACCCCAACCACCACGTAGCCCGCGAGCAGATGAGCGATTTCGGAGGCATGATTTCGTTTGTGCTGAAAGGCGACCGCCAGGAAGATGCGTTGCGCGTACTGGAAAAATTTAAATATTTTACCTTGGCAGAATCGTTGGGCGGTGTGGAATCGCTTTGCGGACACCCGGCTTCTATGACCCACGCCAGCATTCCGGCGGCCGAGCGTATTAAAGGCGGTTTAAGTGATTCGCTCATCCGGTTAAGCGTTGGCATCGAAGACATCGAAGATCTCCTGGCAGACCTGGAGCAAGCCCTCGGGTAATCAATTTTGGCTCTTTTGCCGGTAATAATTTTGTCCTGAACTAAATATTCCGGAACGGGTAAATGTTAGTTTTTGATAGTTAATTATTGATTATTTGAAAAAAGCTTTTGCCGGAAAGTGCGGGTAAAGCCTGGGCTTTCCGGTTAATTTAGGTCCCGTAAAATTTACTTTTAGCCCGGACTGTTACCAGCGAAAGCGATAATGGCTAAATATTCGGTACCTTTGGGTTTAATAATTTTAATAAGATGCTGCAACAGGCACTGGAAAAACTAAATATTATCGAATTAAATCCCATGCAGGAGGCCGCCCTGGAAGCGGCCCGGCACCAGGATTTAATCTTACTGGCCCCGACTGGTTCGGGTAAAACCCTGGGCTTTTTACTGCCCCTGCTGGAGCGCCTGCAACCCGGCGTACCCGGCATCCAGGCCCTGGTGCTGGTACCGGCGCGGGAGCTGGCGTTACAGATTGAGCAAGTATTCCGGCAAATGGGAACTGGCTTCGGGGTGAAATGCTTTTACGGCGGCCACGCAACCCGCACCGAAAAAAATGGGCTAACCAATTTACCCGCCCTGCTGGTAGGTACGCCTGGCCGGATCGCCTTTCATTTACGCGAACAAAATATTACCGGCGATGCGGTACATACGCTGGTACTCGATGAATTTGATAAATCGCTGGAGTTTGGGTTCGAAGAAGAGATGCGGTTTATCATCGGCGAGTTGCCCAATCTGCAGAAGCGCCTCTTAACCTCGGCTACTGCCATGGACAAAATTCCGGCCTTTACCGGGCTTAAAAAACCGGTAATCGTTAATTTTCTGGAAGATAAACCCAGCGCACCTGATTTAATTATAAAAGCGGTACCCGTACCCGTAACCGAAGGCGAAAAAGCGGATGCTTTATTCCGGTTATTGTGTAAAATCGGTAACAAACCTACCCTGGTATTCTGTAACCAACGCGACGCGGTAGAAGCGCTGAGCGATTTCCTGACCCAAAAGCGGCTGGCCCACGGCATTTTCCACGGCGGCCTGGAACAACCCGACCGGGAAAGGGCGCTAATGAAATTCCGGAACGGCACCTACCACCTGCTCCTCAGCACCGATTTAGCGGCACGCGGCCTGGATATTCCGGAGATTGAAAACGTAGTGCATTACGAGTTAGGCAATGCCGAAACCTACCTGCACCGAAACGGTCGTACGGCCCGGATGCAAGCCAAAGGCAACGCTTACCTCCTGCTACTGCCCGGCGAGAAACCAGATTATTTACCAGCCAGCTTGCCCACCGAAAACCTACCGGTCCGCCCGGCTTTACCGCCACCCAGCCCCTGGGAAACGCTTTACATCAGCGCCGGCAAAAAAGACAAAATCAGCAAAGGCGATATTGTGGGCTTTCTGCTGCAAAAAGGCAATCTGCAAAAGGATGAGCTGGGATTGATTAATGTGCAGGACTATGCCGCCTACGTGGCCGTAACCCGCGCGAAAGCCCACCAACTGGTGCAAACCTTGCAAAACGAAAAACTTAAAAATAAAAAAGTAAGAATTGAGCGGGCAAATTAGTCCATTGGCGGCATCATTGGCAATTTGCCGCGAAATCTTTGAGGCTTATTTCTGCTTAAATATTTGGAATTTATCGGCAGGCTAATATTCCTAACCTAATATAAAACCTTTCTTTAAGTGGTTGGAAATATCACTGCTTGGTTAGATATAATTTATTAAGAAAGCCGGGAAAGAAGCACCACTTAAAGCTTTTACCGGCCGTTACTTTCCGTTTACAATGTAAAAGCCCGAAACCCGTAACAGCTAAACAATTAGCTGTTACGGGTTTCGGGCTTTTAACAGTTCCGGTAACTGGATGAAATAACCAATCAGCGGAACAGGACAATTCATGAAAACCGGCTGGTTTAAACCTTTAAGGCTTAAGAGTTTTGGGCTACGGCAACCCGCTGCAACTGGTAAGCTTGCGGACCAAATTTTTTCAGGATGCGGTAATGCGATTGCAGGGCTTTAAAGAAACTCGGATTCTCGATATAGGGCAAATCAAACTCATGGGCCGTCTGCTTTACGATTTCCGAAATGGCTGGATAATGAATGTGGCACACCTTGGGAAAGAGATGGTGCTCGATTTGCTGATTTAACCCGCCCAGCAGAAAGCCCGCCAGTTTGTTTTTCGTAGCAAAATTAGCCGTTGTACGCATTTGGTGGTTGGCCCAGGCTTCTTCTATATTGCCCTGGTCGTCGGGCAGCGGAAAATCAGTACCTTCTACCACGTGGGCCAACTGAAATACCATTCCCATTACCAACCCCTCAATCAGGTGCATACATAGGAAACCAATCAGAAACTGCCACCAGGCAATATCCAGAACTATTAAAGGCAACCCGATAAACAGAAAATAATAAATAGCTTTGTAGAAAAATAAATTAAAATATTCCCGCTTCGGATGATTGGCCCGGGCGTGCTGCCCAATTTTTTTCTGAAATATTTTAACAAAATCTTTCCGGAACACCCACGAAAGCGAAGCCAGGCTGTAAACCGCAAAAGCATACAGGTGCTGAAAGCGTTGGATTTTATTTACTTTCTCTTCGGCATCTAAGCGAATCAGGCCCTTGGCAACATCAATATCCTCGTCGTGCCCCGTTATGTTCGTATAGGTATGGTGTACCACATTATGGGTCAGGTTCCAGATATAGGGGCTGGCTCCGATTAAATTAAAAACAAAACTCAGCGCTTTATTTACCTTATTATTCGCCGAAAATGAGCCGTGCACCGCATCGTGGCAAACATTAAAGCCAATAAACGCACTAAATACACCCAGCAGCAAAGCCATGCCAAACATAATCCAGATACCGAATAAATTAGAGAGAATAAGTAAATACAGGCTTAGGGCAACGCCTAAATAAAATACGGTTTTGCCCCACATGGCGCGGTTGGCGTATTTAGAAACAGATTTTTCTTTTAAATGCGCATCTACCCGCATGCGGGCAGTAGCAAAAAAATTAGATTTCTGGGTATTAATAAATTTAATCGGTTGGGACATAAATATTTTGTAAGGTGTATAAAAACCTGAACCCATCAGGTTTAGCAAAGCCGCAAAGGTATATTTTGGTTAAAGATAGACCGTTCAGAAATCCTATTTAAACTGATTTCCGTTCCTGTTAAAAGGAGGGTTAAAAAAAAGGAAGGCGTGCTTCTGGTAAAATAAACTGGTTGGTTGGGGTAATGTTTGCAGAAATAGAATATTTAAATTAACAATGGCTGGCAAATATAACCAAGAAACGTAAGTATTCATTCATAATTGTATAAATACGTACCGCTTTCAAAAAATAACATTTTAAATATCGCCTGTTAAATCCGGCCGGCAAAAAACCACCGGAGGGCTACTTTCTTCCATAGGCAATCGCAAAAGCCGGACAGATGCAAGGCTGTTATTAAAAGGCAAGTTGCTCATCTTGTAGAAAAACAGGCCCAAGAGCACCACCTCCGGGCCTAACCCGAAAACAGAAATTTTATTTATCGGATTGATGAGCGGCAGAAAAACCTTATTATTACGTACATGAAATTTGGTACAGAAAAGACAAACAATCCTGGCAGGAGAAGGCAAATTATTTGTTGAAAGCTAGCGGAGATGTAGCCACTTATTCTAAACACAGTTACACTTGTAAAATCTAGTCATTTACGTTTAAATGAACCGCTTTTT
>JAQBNV010000480.1 GCA_028288395.1 Adhaeribacter sp.
CTTTCGCCAGGCGCCAGGTAAGGAATTCTGGCACCCGTAACAGCTGAAACGTCGTTTCCTATGCCATTCAAACCCGCTTTCCGATTTTTATGGGCCGGGTTAGCCAAAGCACGATATTTTTTGGCATCGCTGAAACCGTCGGAGAGGGTAATATTTGCGTTCGGACCATAGAGATTATCGATGGCATAATGGGTAGCTGTGAAATCTGAAAGTAATTTTATGCCGGCATAAACGTTCCGGCGATCTACGTTATAGGTATAACCCATCTGGTGCACCGAATCCCAATCAGCGACATTCCGGAAAGCGCCGTCAATATCCCAATCAGTAAACATGCCGGCATACAGGTTTTCGAAAGGACTTAAGGTGTTGTTGGTAATTTTGTACTCGAGCAAAACAAACTTATGATTAGGTTCATCTTTCCAGGCATAAGCCCGATGCGAAATATGGACCCCAGCTGCTTTAGCCGAAGGAAAGGAATCCTGAATGACTCCCTGGGCCGCTATATCGGCAAAATCGGGGTTTGGTAAAAACCGGACCGGGGCCAGTTGATAATAATTATTATCTGATTCCATAACCTGGTTCCGGATGTTATCAGATACCCGGCTGGGCGATATACCTACCATCAGACCACCTTCAGCCAGAATAGGATTTCCTTTTTTATAAAAAACGCCATCGCCCTGCTCAAAATTTAAACCATTATAACCAATATTGCCTTTGCTGGTAATAGTAACCCCCAGCGTGTTGACGTTGATGGTAAGGTAATCGGGATTGGCGGCTATTTTAAAATACTGATAATCGGTATAAGCGCCATCGGAATAGCCATACCGGAAGTTAAGTACCGTATTGAGTGGCGTATCGGGGCTCAGGTAAACCACAAATGGCTGAGTGGTATTGGTAACAGATTGGGCGGTTGTGATGGATCCGGCCTCAAACCGGGGCTGCAAAATAGTTACATAAGGCGACGTACAGGATAACGTAACCTGTAAATTAGCCGTTGGCGCGAGCAAATTGCTAAAAGTGCCGCTAATTGTTAAGGTATCGCCAGCCACCAGGCTATTCCCTTTATTAAACTGGTTCTCAATGTTCCGGACCGATATAGCATTGGTTTCGGTTAAAGCACGGAATATATTAATCCGGCCCCGACCTAACCTTTCCTGAAAAGGGGTATTGGCTGGCTTTTGGTAAATGTTATCGGCAGTAATGCGGAGTTGCTCGGCTATTTGCCGGGCCGTATAATGCGGAAATTGCTTACTTAGCAAAGCCGCTGCACCGGCCACCTGGGGAGAGGCAAAGGAAGTGCCGTGACCCGCCGCATATCTGGTATTACTGCCTACTGTACTCCATACGCCTGCGCCGGGAGCCACCACATCTATCTTGTTGCTGTAAGTATGAGACTTTACCCGGTTATCACTTCCATCGACCGATGTAACCGAGATAACATTATCGTAAGAAGCGGGGTAAAAATCGAAGTCGCCGGCCGTGTTGCCAGCAGCGGCCACTACTACTACATTTTTATTTATAACCGCATAATTGATAATATCCTGTTCATAGGCCGAATTTAAGCCGGGCGTTCCCCAGGATAGATTGATTACTTTGCAACCATGATCGGCGGCATAAACAATTGCTTCGTAGCCGGCAAAACTACCTTTAGCTTTAGAGGCAAAAACCTTAATAGGTAATATTTTACAATTAAAAGCTACTCCGGCAATGCCTTTGCCATTGTTGGCCTCGGCGGCAACAATTCCGCTAACCAACGTGCCGTGCGCATTTACATCAGCGGTAGGATTATTGTCGTTGTCGGCCATGTCCCAGCCGTAAAAATTATCGACGTAGCCGTCTTTGTCATCGTCCAGGCCATTGATAGGGTCGGCATAATTGTACTTTATCTTATTTTTTAAATCTTCGTGGTTTAAATTGATACCGGTATCCAATACCCCAATTACAATCGTAGAATCTCCGCGTTGCACATCCCAGGCTTTGTAAGCTTTTATGGTTTTAAGATAATATTGGGTGCCCGACAGGGAGTCAGCCAGGGGATCGTTGGGCATTTTTAATATTTCCGGAATATTAAGTTGTTCAACGTAGGTTACGACTCCCGCGCCCAGCAAAAGTGCTTTTACTTTATTAAACGTAATGCCCGGGCTGTATTCCAGTTCGTAAATCAGGGCCAGATCCACTTCGCCGGGTTTTAGAAAAGGTTGAGGGGTAGCATTTGGAAATTTCTGTTTTAAATAGACCGGTTTAATCGGTGCCAGTATATTTTTAATCTCCTCGAGCGAATAGCTCAGTAGTTCATAATCCGGTTTCATTTTAAAAACCAGCGTGTGGGGCTTGGTATTAGGCGTTGCCGGTAAACCCGATTGCTGGGCCAAACCAACGAAGCAGATAGAACTAAATAAAATAAGGCAAAGTATCTTGTTGAAAAAAGGAGGAGTAAACATTATATCATACACGCTAACAATAAAAAAAACTGGTTAAACTGGTTAATCTGCTGCTATTTTTAGATAAGATTTCTACAGCAGCGCACTCCTCACTCGCCAATAAATAACATTCGATAGAATCAATAACTAACTTAGATATATTAAAACATTAATATAACAGGTTGATTTATGTAATCCAAAGAAATACTAATATATAAATAGAATTTATAGAATTAGTACCATGAAATGGTCTGTAAACCGCAAAAAATAAGTAGTAGATTATTGAAAAACATTTTAGTCAAATTAGGAGATAGTTGTGCCTTTAAAACGGATTATAAATTAAGGATAGCAAAAGAAGAATTACTAGAAGTTAGTAATCTGGCGGGCTCATTTTGCCTGAAAATAATATTTATTATTTTCTATAAACGCGACTAGAAAAAGAACAAAGGTTTAATATTTTAAATATTACTTATCCGAGTCGGAAGGTTGGTTAGTAAATATCAAGCCGTGTTTCTAGAAACATCGCACTTTAAACCGCGGGCTTCGGCTTTTGGAGAAGGCATTATTCCTGGATGCTGTTGGGAAGCCTAAAGGAGTAAATTTTTCGGATATAAAAAGCTAGCGTGTTAACTAGCCTTTTATATCGCAGAAAATTACTGATTAATCTTATTCCCAGATTTTCTTTATATCACTGGCTAAACTATCAATGCCGTTTTTAATTTCGGTCCAGGTGCTATTGGTCGAATCGTTGGTGGAAGCATTTAATTTATCGGCAATCAAACTCCTTTTCCGGGTAAGGGCAGCAATATGCTCGTGATAAGTATGGTTAGAGTCGACGGTTGTAGCGTTGGCACGGCCCTGCAATATTTTTATTTTTCCATCTAATTCTTCCAGACTTTTTCTTATTTCAGCTGGGCTCAATTTCTCTGGTGCTCTTACGTTTTCTGGTTTTGGCGGATGTGAAGTCATATTCAATTAAGATTAAGGTTCTTGATTTTTTTAGTCCGCGGCCTTGCTTCAAGTACCGGCAGCTAAAGATTCTATTTATTACTTATAATCCGGAAAAAAGATTTGGGATGAGGTTAAAATAGCTTAAACAGGGAGAATCCTTTTCAGAATCAGCGGCTTTAATTTCGGGCAAGGAAGCTGTGAGGCTAAAGACCGGAAGTGCTGAAACGGATGATTACCATATGGGCCGGGTAGTATAACGAAAAAAGGCTAAAGTAAAATTTGTCGGACGCAAATTGCCCTTAAAACGGTATCAAGAGGAAGCCTATATGAGCGATGTTAGTTAGCGAAATATGAATTCTTTATAAGAAGGAGAGAATTAAAACAGCAGCAATCAGAATATTTTAAATGCAGACATCCATTCCCAACGGTTATAAGCAAAAGACAGCTTTTTGTCTCTTGCGGATATTAGGAAAATGATTAAAGGGTAGAATAAATCCAGGTTTTTACCTTGCCGAACTTAAATATTCCGGCTTGGAATGGCTACTCAGATTTAAAGCAAAATTGGTACTGATTTAATAGAACGTTTTGTGAGAGTAACCGATTTATTATAATCAGCTTCGCCGTAAGGGGTAAGCGGATGACAGAAAAAAGCATATTCTTCTCCCGCTTCGTCGAATAATACGTGTTTGTCTACAGTATAAATGTAGTAGCTATTATTGCGGCGTAATTGAACCGGAGAGTATTTGGTGAAGTCAACGTTTTTCAGGCGGATCATTTATTTAAATATTTATATATCAGAATCTAAAATTAACCTTAATATTACGAATAAACAATACTTGTAAATAAGTATTATTAAGCTTTTGCTATATTTATTTAGTTCTAAACTTCTGAAAGCTAGCCAATATACCAATACTTAATAAAGGTCAATATATCCGGGTACCAAAGCTGTCTTTAAGCCTTAATAGCCATAGCCGATAGCAGTTTTTTAACTAGGTTGCCCGGAAGAACAATATTCTGGTAATTTCTAAATATGAAGAGGATTAAATTTGTTAGCAGAAATAAATTGGGCACAAAAAAACCTGTAAAGCTACTTACAGGTTTTTTCGTGATACCATAAACGGATTTTTTTTTAAGCTTATTTACTTAAAGTAATTATTTGCAAGTAGGATATTCCGTATCAACTGCGGTAGTGGTTGTAACGCCACCGGCAACGGCTGTGGTGATTATCTTGATCTGGTTTCCAGCTGCATTATATTCGCGGGTTATGGTATACGATGTGTTTACACTACCATCCGGATTGTACGTTTTATAAGCCAATACATTGTTTTTACTTAAATTTATACCGCTGCTCGAGAGCGTAATATTTTGCAGCATTCTGGCGTTTTCAGCTGTTTTATCTAATAATTTATCATCATAACCAGTGTATTCCTCCACTAAATATTCATCGGTGAATTGTGGTTTGAAATAAGTTCTGGTTACGTTGCCGTTCTCATTGTATTCATAACGCCAGTGAATACCACCGCTCGATA
>JAQBNV010000507.1 GCA_028288395.1 Adhaeribacter sp.
ATTGGGTTTAACCCTGCCGGATAAAGGCCAGATATTAATTAACACCGAAGATATTAAAGACAACGGGCGGTATAAAAGCCATATCGGTTATATGCCGCAGATTGCCCGTTTCCCCGAAAACCTGACGGTGGCGGAATTATTGCGGATGACGAAAGATATCCGCAAAACCCCTTCTTCTGAAGAAAATTATATTATGCTGTTTAACCTGGAAGCTTTCCGGCATAAAAAATTGAAGAACTTGTCCGGCGGCACGAAACAAAAAGTTAATGCTATCCTGGCTTTTATGTTTGATCCCGCTATTCTCATTTTTGATGAACCTTCCGTGGGCCTCGACCCGGTTTCACACCTTAAACTGAAAAACCTGATGCGCCAGGAGCGCGAGCGGGGTAAGACCATTTTGTTAACCACCCATATCCTGAGTGAAGTAGAGGAACTGGCCGACGAGATTATTTTCCTGATGGATGGTAAAATTTATTTTAAAGGTTCGGTAGCGGAACTGGTAGAAGCGCAACAGGAAAATAACCTCGAAAGGGCAATAGCCCGCATGCTGTTACATACTGAAAAAAGAAGTAAAAATCTAAAATTAAGCGCGGCATGAACAGTTTAGGTAAAATTATAAAATATTCTTTTTACGACACCCTGCGGAGCTGGTGGGCTTTGCTGTACGGGTTGTTCTTCCTGATTATAGCGTCTACGCTGCTGTATTTTTCCGGTGATTTTAACAAGGCCATTGTCAGCCTCCTGAATATTGTATTGTTACTGGTGCCGCTGATCAGTACCGTTTTTGGTACCATGTATTCCTATAATTCCCGGGAGTTTACCGAATTATTGCTGGCGCAGCCTTTAAAACGCAACCATATTTTTCTGGGACAATATTTGGGTTTAACCCTGTCGTTGGTATTAAGCTTAAGCCTGGGACTGGGAATTGCCTTTCTTCTCTTTGCCGGAACTGCTGCTGAAAGTGCCAACTTATTTATGCTAATCCTCTGTGGGTGCCTGCTTACCGGTATTTTTACTGGCTTGGCATTTTTAATTTCGGTATTATTTGAAGACCGGATAAAAGGCTTTGGCATTGCTATTCTGGTGTGGCTTTTTGCTGCCGTTATTTACGACGGTTTGTTCCTGGCTTTTCTGGTTGCCTTCAATGATTATCCTTTGGAAAAAGCGACTATTGGTCTTACTATGTTTAACCCTATCGACCTCTCCCGCATCATGATCTTACTGCGCCTGGATACCGCTGCCTTGCTGGGCTACACCGGGGCCGTATTTAATAAATTCTTCGGAACCTGGCAGGGAACCATGGTGTCCTTTTTCGCGCTGCTGGTGTGGGTTTTGGTACCATTGCTGTTATTCCTGAAAAAAGTACAGCGTAAGGATTTTTAAAATAATAAGCCAATAGCCCTCGGACTGGCTGGAAATAAATAGGTAGTAAAGAACCGTTGCCCGCTACGCTAAAAAGCAAGAGCAATGGGAATTTAAAGCAGGAGATTTATTTAGAGAAGGAAGTTATTTAGAATATTCAATTTTAAATTAAATCCCATGAAAAAAGGATTTGTTATATTGGGTAGTCCATTATAGGCCGCTTGTTGCGATAATGCTAAAAATTTTGCCTGAAATACCGCTGTTTCTTTTACCCTAATATTAAACATTGATAAAGAGTTGGCTGAAAGTAGCGCTGCTGAATTTCCTGGTAATTGCATTGCTGGGTGTGTTTCTGCGGTGGTTTATGGTTTCGCCGCCGGCAGGTTTTAACTACAAGAACCTGCTGCACGCCCATTTGCACGCAGCTATTTTGGAGTGGCTTTTTTGTAGCCTTGCTGGGCGCTTACTTACCGGAAAATTTAAGGCAAAAAAAGAGTTACACGTGGCAGTTTTGGCTCGGACAGATAATGGTGCTGGGCATGCTGGCGAGTTTTCCGGTCCAAGGCTATGGGCAATATTCCATTGTTTTTTCTACCCTGCATATTTTTATCAGCTATTGGTTTATTTACCAGTTTCAGGCCGATGCCCGGCATACTAACCAGAATAAAAGCGTCCATGAAATTTCTTTCCGTTTTATTAAAGCGGCCTTGTTTTTCTTGGCCATTTCTACGCTTGGTCCCTGGAGTTTGGGTCCTATTATGGCCACGGGGGGCAGCAACATCCAACTTTATTACAACGCCATATATTTTTACCTGCACTTCCAGTACAATGGCTGGCTAAGTTTTGCTGCACTGGGTTTGTTGTTCTGGATCCTGGAAAAAAACAGAGTTGATTTAAACCAAAAGCATGCGCAGTGGATATTTCGAATATTTTTCTGGTCGTGCCCGCTGGGCTTTCTGCTTTCCATTCTCTGGATTAAGCCGCCCTCCATCATCTATTACCTGGCCGGATTAGCTGCCTTAGCTCAAATAGTTGGGCTGGTTTTATTTTTGCGTCTGCTTTTCCGGCACCGAAAGTCAGTAGCCGGGCTTTTTACCGGCTGGGGTAGTATCCTTTTTTCTTTATCGTTGGTAGCTTTTACTTTAAAAATAATCATGCAATTAGTGTCAGCCGTTCCGTTAATGGCCGACCTAGCTTATTCGGTTCGCAATTTTATTATTGGCTACCTGCACCTGGTATTAATTGGCTTTATCAGTCTCTTTTTATTTTCTTTTTTTATACAGCAAGGCAGATTCAATGCTACCCGTAAAAGCAGTCGCTGGGGATTAGGTATTTTTATTTCCGGCTTTTTCCTCAGCGAAATATTAATATTTGCGCAGGGCTTATTTTTCTGGCTGGGCTGGGGGATGGTACCGGAATATTTTAGGTTATTGTTTTTGGTTAGTACTTTACTGCCGGTCGGGTTGTTTTTATTTTTGCTTGGGCAACAAGAACAAACATTTGTACAAAAAAATAAATCCAGCGCAGCCTAAAATTTGGTTTAAAATATTCCTGCCGACTCATCAGGGCGGTTAAAGCCGTAGCCAATATGTCCTTTTTTTTATGCAGGGAAAATAGCTGCATGAATCAAAAGAGCTTTATTATTTTACCAATCCAATCTTTCTAAGTAAGAAAAGGCTGGCTTTTAATCCGAAAACTTTTTAGGGTATTTTTGCCGGAATATTAAAGGTGTTCAACGCAGCGGCTTGGGTATTAATGCCATCTATTTCACAAACGTTTTCCTTTTAATACAATTAATAAAGCCGGTGTAGCCCTAAAGTGTTTTTTTAACATGCCCTTCCTTCAGCCTCTTAGTCGTAATGCGGCGATTTTCGGAATTTTGGTTAGTAATGTAGCGGGCTTGTCATCGATTAAATGTAGTTGTTCAGGTATATTCATTATTATTTCATTTTGAATAAAATGGTTTTAGAAAATTTACATTCTCTTCTACATCCCATTTTCTCTTGAGTTTAAAAACGTTAGACAGCTTCTCTGTATAATAGGAGTGGATATCCAACCTAAATCTTTCTCTAAGGTATTTGCTGTAAAATTATAATAGCTGCCAGGTTGATAACTATCACAAATCATGATGATTATAGTCATCTGTAATTCAAAAGCAGGGTTATACCTTTAAACTATAAAAAGCAAAGATATACTGGCAAATAATAAAAGATAAAAAGGTATTTATATTTTTTATAGTATAAAATATATAGTTGTCTTTAAATAGGTGCTAAATAAATGTGTTAAAATTAAAAGGATACCCTATGGAAACGATTGAATTTTTAGATGTAACCGTAATAGAACCCCGTCTGAAACACCCCACTATTTTTAAGAAATTTGATAGCCTAGCGGCTGGTAAAGAATTAGTGCTCTACAACGACCATGATCCTAAACCCCTTTATTATCAATTATTAGGAGAACGTGGTAATATTTTTAAATGGGAATATTTGTTGCAGGGTCCTGAGAATTGGGAAGTGCGCATAACCAAACTTATTCCTGAGGAAGGCGAAACCATAGGCGAACTGGTTACGAAAGATTACCGGAAAGCCGAGGTATTTAAAAAATTTGGCCTTGATTTCTGCTGCGGCGGGAAAAAATCGGTGGCCCGGACTTGCGCCGAAAAGGGCATTAACCCGGCCCAGGTAGAACAGGAACTGAATGAACTGACAGATACTCCGGTAACCCGCGCCCTGAATTTTAACGCCTGGGATTTAAGCTTTCTGGCCGACTATATTGAAAATACCCACCATACCTATGTGCGTGAAGCCTTGCCAGCCTTAACGGAATATACCACAAAAATTGCCGGGGTACACGGCGAGAACCATCCGGAACTTAAAGAAATTGCCCGCCACTTTGCCGCCGTAGCCAGCGAGCTAAATGCCCACATGCCCAAAGAAGAACGCATTTTATTTCCGTACATCCGGCGGTTAAATGAGGCCGATAAGGCTGGTATATCTGTAGTAAAACCAGGATTTGGCAGCATCCAGAACCCAATAAACATGATGGAGATGGAGCACGAAGCGGCCGGCAATTCGATGGAGGCTATCCGGGAACTGAGTAATAACTATGTGGTGCCCGCTGATGGCTGCACCACTTACCGCCTGGCTTTTGCCAAATTGCAGGAATTTGAGAGCGATTTATTCCAACACATACACCTGGAAAATAATATTTTGTTTCCAAAAGCCGTGAAACTGGAGGAGAAGGTGCTCTCTTAGCCTTGACATATAATTTTTCTTTTTCTGGCAGCTAAATTTTAAAAATTATGGAACTGAACGTACAAACGCCGAAAAAGAGGCCGGCATTAATGGTGCTGTCGCGGGAACATCATTTTGAACTGCTCTTTGCCTGGAAAATAAGGCAGGGGCTGGTCCGGAAAGTAGATAGCCATATTATTCAGGATTATGTACGCTATTTCTGGGACCAACGATTAGAAAGCCACCTGGAAAAAGAAGAGAAAATTGTGGTACAAGTTTTATCCGAAGCAGATCCCATGCGATTCAGGTTGCAGCAGGACCATGACCTGATTCGCAGCCTGGTTCAGTGCCTGAGCTGGGAACGGGGAAAGACGGAATATTTGCTTGATACCCTACAACATCTGATAAGAGAATACGTCCGGTTTGAGGAGCGGGTATTTTTCCCGTACCTCGAACAGGTTGCTACTCCCGGCCAGTTGTTACTTATGGGTTTAGAAATAGAAAAGCACGGATTACCGCCTACCGATGATTTTGTGCCGGCTTTCTGGTTTAGCGGAAGGTAAAA
Source organism: Adhaeribacter sp. (assembly GCA_028288395.1). Classification (GTDB taxonomy): domain Bacteria; phylum Bacteroidota; class Bacteroidia; order Cytophagales; family Hymenobacteraceae; genus Adhaeribacter. The sequence continues at coordinate 5,161 of JAQBNV010000507.1, forward strand.
TAAAAAATCAAAAGAAGATGAATAACACCGGACCAGAATTTATAATCAGCGCTAACACCCGGATATCTACTTTAATTAAGGCCGACCCAGCCGTTATTGAAGTGATAGCTTCTATTAATAAGCACTTTCAAAAGCTCCGGAATCCCTTATTGCGCAAAGTGCTGGCATCGCGTATTACCATCGCCGAGGCCGCCCGGATTGGTGGTACGGAGGTAGAAGTGTTTTTCGAAAAATTAAAAATTTTAGGTTTTGTTTCTGATAGGGCAGACGTGGCGACCAGTATACCGGCGGCCACTCCCCAGCCCGATCTACCACCCGTGGGGCTTACCTTAGATGTGCGGAAAACTTTGCAGCAAGGGCACGATCCATTTAAGGAAATAATGGCGGCTGCCGAAACACTCCCCC
>JAQBNV010000525.1 GCA_028288395.1 Adhaeribacter sp.
GATGTCCAGATTTTTGGCGAAGAACTAAATATTACCCAGCTGGCGCAAAATATTGGCACCATTCCGTACGAATTACTTACCAGCGTAAGCGCCCGGGTAAAGAGGGTATTTTTTGCCGAGTAAAGGCCGGATAAAATAAAATATAAGCAGCTATTTTAAGCCGGCGGGCCGGGCTATCAAATGCCGTTTCGTTCGTAATACCAAATGGTGGCTGGTAAGGGCCAGAGAAGCATTGTTCTTTTCCGGCCCCTGCCAAAAAACTTTTTACAGCAATAAAATCAACAGCAATACCACAATAATTACTGCACCGGTTGAAAGGTAAATGCCACCGCCTTTCCGGGCTTCTTTTTTCAAGCCAGTTAATTCGGTGCGCAACTCTTTCCGCTCCGCTTTACTAAGTTTTGATTTATCAAGGTCTTTAATTTCTTGTATCCGGTTTTCTATTTCCAGGAGTCTTTGTTGTTGTTGGGCTGTTGGTGCTTTTTCGGTGGGGGCGCCATTGGGATGGGCGCTAACCGCTAAAGAGGAAACCAGCATGATAAAAGTGAAGACCAGGGTGCGAAAAATGTTTTTCATAATAAGGTTGGTTTGGTAATTGAATTTTTAAGAATAATTGCAGTTTGAGTAAACTGTAGATTCAGGAGGAAAGTTACGTAACTTTTAATCGGTTGTTCCTGCCCGATAAGATTAATTTTTGGGTTTGATTCATTATCCGAAAGCAACTACTTGTTTTTAAATAAAATGAAATACTGCCCGATACGACTTAGTACAATTTTAAATTAAAAGGATTGATATTTTTCCGGGGATTAACCGCCTTAATCCAATATTAATAAGGCTGATCATCTATAACCCGCTTTAGAGATAAGATTAATTGCCAGGCAGAAACTTAAAGGAAGGTTATGCTAATTAACTATGGATAAGAGAACTATCTGAGAACTTTTATATTAATAGCCTACCTGTTAAATAAATATAGACTTAAACCGCTGTTAAGGCTTTAGCCTAAGCTGGAATTATTTAACTTTTCCACCGGATTTATACTTTAAAATATTATAAAAATTAATGTTCATCTGGTTTACGGTCCTGCTTAAAGGAGAAGATTGGCAACTGCTCCGTCTGTTAATATTGTTGAAAGCAGGCAGGTGAAACCAGCTGAAATGGCAGGTTAGGTAACAATTTTCTTCAACCAGAGTAAATTTCTATAGCACTTTCCAAAAGAGCTATTTCCAGGCTTTTAAGGCCTATAATCTGCCATCTATAAACCGGCCGGTGCGCGGATGCGATTCTTTTGATGTTATTTTAAAATGCTATTTTCGCCGGAAACTAATAATTTAGGGCCACAGGAGTAATATATCCCCTTCCCTATCTTTCTGTTTTATCTAATTACCTAAACGGATTTTCGCCCATGAGATGGATTCTTTATGTAACGCTACTTTTTATTTTTACTGGTTCCGGCTGCGGACTGCGGGAACGGGAGGCATCGGTGCAAGAAAGAGAAACAGCCCTGGGTCAAAGAGAGAAAGCATTGTTGGAAAAAGAAAATATTCTGCAGTTAAAAGAGGCAGAACTAGCCAACCGGGAGCAGCAACTGAAGAAAGCAACTCCACCCGATACCATTAACCAGCCCACGGTAGATGTAATAAATCCGGCCCTGGTTGGGAGATGGAACGCCCGAATGATGTGTACCGAAACAACCTGTACCGGTTCGGCGGTGGGTGATACTAAAACAGAAACCTGGGAAATATCTTACCAGGATGGGCAAGTGGTAGCCAAAGCCATGACCGGGGAAAACCTGGCCCGGATATACACCGGTACTTACCGGAATGATTTACTTCAGTTAACCGAGCGCGTAGAACTTTCTGCTGCCGCGCCTGCCACCCAAATGGTGGTGCGGCTTACCCTCGTAGATCCAACCACCCTGGAAGGGCAAAGGGAAATTATCCGTTCCGGCGACTGCAAAATTGTTTACGCTTTGCAGTTAAATAAATAATTACGACCACCCCTTAATTTAAAGCAATGATATTGTTGAGCGATTTAAACTTTGAGTTGCCCTTACGAAATCCGGTAATAATATTTTCGCTGGTACTTTTTATAATTTTATTCTCCCCGATTTTATTTAATAAAATAAAGGTGCCGCCCATTATCGGGTTAATAGTAGCCGGTATTATCATCGGACCTTACGGCTTAAATTTATTGCTGCGCGACAGCAGCATTGTGTTGTTTGGAACGGTGGGGCTGTTGTATATTATGTTTACCGCCGGTTTGGAAATAGACCTGGAAGAGTTTAAGAAAAACCAGTTTAAAAGTCTGGTATTTGGTATCTATACTTTTCTGACGCCTATGGCCATTGGGATAGTAGCGGCTTATTATATACTGGACTTTAGTATTCCGGCGGCCATATTGCTGTCGAGCATGTTTGCCACGCATACTTTACTGGCTTATCCCATCACCAGCCGCTACGGCATCAACCGCATCCGGGCCGTTACCCTTACCATTGGCGGTACTATTATTACTGATGTGCTGGCCCTGCTGGTTTTAGCGGCTATTGTGGGCATGTATAAAGGCGATATCAGCAGCGCTTTCTGGATCAGGTTGGGGGTTTCATCAATAATATTTGCGGCCATTATTTTCTTTGTTTTTCCTCTGATAGCACGCTGGTTTTTCAAAAAGTTTGACGATAATATTTCGCAATATATTTTTGTTTTGGCCATTGTTTTCCTGGGTTCGTTCCTGGCCGAAGTCGCCGGACTAGAGGCTATTATCGGCGCCTTCCTGTCGGGTTTAGCCATCAACCGGTTTATTCCGCACACTTCGCCCCTCATGAACCGCATCGATTTTGTGGGAAATGCCTTATTTATTCCTTTCTTTTTGATTAGTGTGGGCATGCTGGTTGATTTTAGTGTACTCTTTAACGGGTTTGGCGCCCTGAAAGTAGCCGCCGTGATGATTGTTATGGCGGTAACCGGTAAATTTCTGGCCGCCTGGTTTACCCAAAAAACTTTTAATTTATCGAACGACGAACGCCAGATGATATTTGGGCTGAGTAATGCCCGCGTGGGGGCTACCCTGGCCGTAGTTTTGGTGGGCTATAACGTTATATTGGGCGAAACACCGTCCGGCGAACCCATCCGGTTGTTGAGCGAAGATGTATTAAACGGTACCATTTTAATGATATTGGTTACTTGTACCCTCAGTTCGTTTACTGTAGAAAAAGTATCGCGGAAAATAGCGTTAGAGGAAAGTACAAAACAGGATGAAGATCCGGACGAACCGGGCGAAAAAATACTCATCTCGCTGGCTTATCCCGATACGGTGAATGATTTGGTGGATTTAGCGCTGTTAATTAAACCCCACAAAAGCAAAGCACCGATTTATGCCTTACATGTGCGGGATGAGCAGGATACCTCGGAAAATAACCAGGCAACAGGTAAAAAGATGATGGAAAAGGCCATAAATCAGGCCGCTGCCACCGACAATACCGTGGTACCCCTTAACCGATTTGATTTAAATATCAGCAATGGCATTATTTATACCGTAAAAGAGCACAGGATTACCGACTTGATAATTGGATTACACCACCTGACGCACGCCGGCGATGGATTTTTCGGACCCCTTACCGAAAGCATTCTGGAACGGACCCCCGAAACCATTTATATCTATAAAGCGGCCCAGCCCATTAATACTTTTAAACGTATTGTGGTGGCCGTGCCACCACAGGCAGAGTACGAGCATGGTTTTGGGCATTGGTTTCGTCGCATTCAAACCATTGCCCGCGGTACCGGCCTGCCGCTGTTTATGTACGCGCCGGCTACTACTTTAAAAAAACTGCAGCAGTTAAACGAAGGCGATAAATCGCCGCTTTCCATTGTGTATGAGCCTTTCGAAAATTGGGAAGAGTTTCTGATATTTAGCCGCGAAGTAAAACCCGATGATTTATTCATTATTATTTCTTCGCGCCGGGGTCATCTTTCTTATCATACCGAAGCCGAAAAATTACCCTACTACCTGACTAAATATTTTTTACAGAACAGTTATATTATTTTATTCCCGGAGCAGCCGGACGGACTGGCCGATGCAAATCTGAAACAGCTGGAAGAAAATGCCGAACTGATAGATAAAGCCGGCCAGTATGTGCGGAATATTCTTAACCCGGGCCAGCCCCGGACGGGGAATACGTAAAATATTTAGTAAGAAAAGCCTTTTGATAGTCGCTTCCGGAACTGAAAATGCCGGTAAAAGCCCTTTCGGGGATTAAACCTAAAATTTAAGAACATATTTTGGAATCAAACGGAACACCTTGTAACTTGCAGTTGTTTATAAAAAGTCTAAATAAGCAAAGATGCAGAAAAAGCAACGCAGTGTCCGGGATCTGAAAATTGGTGAGAAAGGTACTATCTGTTGTCTGCAGGATCAGGAGATGTCGTTGAAGTTGTTGGAAATGGGTTGTATACCCGGGGTAGAAGTGAAGTTGAACAGCAAGGCTCCGCTGGGCGATCCCGTAACCATAATTGTAAACGATTACACCCTTTCTTTGCGTTTAGACGAAGCAGCAACCATCATGCTCAAATAGTAGTCTATGGCAGAAGTGATAGGACCGGTAGCATCCGCGGCAGTAAAAACTCCTGTCAAAAATGCGATCACCAAAATAGCCCTCATCGGGAACCCTAATTCAGGTAAATCCTCTTTATTTAACCAACTTACCGGCCTTAACCAAAAGGTAGGCAATTTTCCGGGCGTTACCGTCGATAAAAAAACCGGCTTCAGCCAGCTTGCACCCCAGCAGAAAGTTCAGATAATAGATTTGCCGGGCACCTATAGCCTCTATCCTAAATCGCTCGACGAAAAGGTAATTATTGATTTGCTGTATAATAAAAAGTCGGCGCTTTACCCCGATATCTTAATTATTACGGTAGATGCCTCTAACCTGAAACGCAACCTGCTGCTGTACTCGCAGCTCGCCGATTTAGGTATTCCGGCGGTGCTGGGCCTGAACATGACCGATGTGGCCGAAACGCACGGCATAAAAATTAACGTAGCGCAACTGCAGCAGGATTTGGGCGTACCGGTGGTGCCCCTGAATGCCCGCAATGGCGTAGGAATTACGGCCCTGAAAATTCTGGTATCGCAGCAACTGGAAAAACCAACCAAGACCTTCTACGAAATACCCGAAGAACTCATGGTGCTGGTGCGTCAGATCCGGTATTATTTTGAACTCAAAAACGATTACCTGGCCCTGCAGTACGCGCACCAGTTCAAAAAGCTGTCGTTTCTGAGCGATGCCGATAAAAGTTATATCGAAGACCTGCGCAATACGCATGGGTTTAATTCCCACGCGCTGCAGGCTGCCGAAACCATTGCGCGCTACACCATTATCAGCGAGTTGCTCCTGGATTCGGTAAAAGTAACCCGCGCCGAATCGAACGAAAAATTCAGTAATAAACTCGACCAGGTATTAACCCATAAGGTCTGGGGCTACCTCATCTTTTTTGGCGTGCTTTTCCTGATGTTTCAGGCGATTTTTGCCTGGGCCACTTACCCCATGGATTTGATTGATACCGGTATAGCCACCATCAATGCTTTTATTCAGAGCAAGTTTGACGGGCCGCTGGTAAACCTGCTTACCGAAGGCGTAATTGCTGGCTTGGGCGGCGTATTAATATTTATTCCGCAGATTGCACTGCTCTTTGCCTTTATCGCCATTCTGGAAGAAACCGGTTATATGGCCCGCGTTACGTTTATGATGGATAAGATCATGCGTAAGTTTGGCCTGAACGGCAAAAGCATTGTGCCGCTTATTTCGGGGGTAGCATGTGCGGTGCCCGCTGTAATGGCGGCTCGTAATATTGATAACTGGAAAGACCGGATGATTACCATCTTTGTAACGCCACTCATGAGTTGCTCGGCCCGGATTCCGGTTTATACCATTCTGATAGCGCTGGTGGTGCCCGAAAAATATTATTTAGGCTTCCTGAATTTGCAGGGTGTTGTGCTCATGGGGCTGTATTTACTTGGTTTTCTGGCGGCCATCTTCTCGGCGCTGGCCATGAAGTTGATTCTGAAGGCCAAAGAGCGCAGCTACTTTATTATGGAGTTTCCGGTGTACAAAATGCCCCGCTGGAAAAACGTAGGCCTTACTATTATCGAAAAAGTAAAAACTTTTGTGTTCGAAGCCGGTAAAGTAATTGTGGCTATCTCGGTAATTTTGTGGGTAATGGCTTCTTATGGTCCGGGCGATGTTCTCGAAACCGTTGAAAGAGAAGTTAAAAAGGAAGCTCTGGCCAAAAACTTATCCGCCGACGAAACGAACAACTTGATTTCTGCTCATAAACTGGAGGCATCTTACGCCGGCGTGTTCGGTCATGCCATCGATCCGGCCATTCGGCCATTGGGCTTTGACTGGAAAATCGGGATTGCCTTGCTTACCTCTTTTGCCGCCCGCGAAGTTTTTGTTGGTACCATTTCTACTATTTACAGCGTTGGCGACGAGGAGAATATCAGCACCCTTAAAGAAAAATTATTAGCCGAAAAAGACGAAGCCGGTAACCCGTTCTTTACCCCGGCCCGTGCTTTCTCCTTACTTATATTTTACGTATTTGCCATGCAGTGTATGAGTACGCTGGCCGTTGTTTACCGCGAAACCAAGTCCTGGCAATGGCCCATGATGCAGCTGATTTACATGAGTGGCCTGGCTTATGTTTCTTCCTATATTGTTTACCAACTCTTTAAGTAAAATATTAACTTCACTGGTTGCCAATCTTTGTGAGATTTTGATTAACCCTTTGCTGGTGTTCTGGCGCGGGCGTCCCACCCGTGTCTTTTAGCTTCCGGCCTCTGGCCGCTTTCCAGAAAAGGTATATTTTTGCTAAGTTCGTGCTTGCGGGAATCCGTAATTATAAAAAGAACAGAAATGCTCCTCAAAAGAACCGTCACTTTTTTACTGTGCTTGTATAGTTTATCGCTTAGTGCCCAAACATGGAATAAAAAGCAAGCAGCGGTAGTTCTTACCTATGACGATGCCTTGAATGTTCATTTGGACAATGCCGTTCCGGCTTTAGACGCCCTGGGCTTAAAAGGAACCTTCTTTTTAACGGCTTCATCGGCCGCCTTCACCAAACGCTTAAACGAATGGAAAAAGGTAGCAGCGCATAAGCACGAATTAGCCAACCACACCCTTTTTCACCCCTGCGACGGCGACAAACCCGGGCGCAGCTTTGTCACTGCCGATTATAACCTGGCTAAGTATTCCCTGCGCCGTTTAACCGATGAAGTAAAGATGACCAATGCGGTACTGCAAGCCCTGGACGGAAAGCAGGAACGTACTTTTGCGTATCCGTGCGGCGATACGCAAATTGGCGGTACTTCTTTTATTCAAGCCATAAAAGGAGATTTTGTAGCGGCCCGCGGCGTACTAGGCCAACTGGTACCAAAAGAAACCACTGATTTGTACAATGTTCCCTGTTACGTTATCAACGGCGAATCCGGCGACGAATTAATAGACATGGTAAAAAAAGCCATGCAAGCCAATAGTCTGATTGTATTTCTTTTTCACGGCGTAGGCGGCGAACATTCCTTAAACGTATCGCTGGAGGCCCACAACCAACTGCTGCGTTTTCTGAAAGACAATAAGAAGAATATCTGGAATCCGACTTTTATGGAAGCGGCAAAGTATATGAAAGGGAGAGGATCGGGTAATTAAATTGATATATTACTTTGGCTTCAAGGCGACCTTTTCGTATATATCTTACTTGGTTAGAAATACCATTTCTCATTTTTTCCAAAGATGATTTCAGGTAATCAATTCAACTTTTCTGCCCTGAACCAATTTTAAGCAATTCTTCAGATTGAATGATTTGGTGCCAAAGGCCTTTTATAGCTTGCTATTTTATTTAATGTCAAATAAAACTTTGAGTTTATCTTCAATTTTAGATTGAGGTATTGTAGAAATATATCCTAATTATCTTTTAATTATATCTTTAGGTATTGTTACCATTCTGTGCAGCTTTACTACAGAATCTACGGCAAGACCTGTTAACTTAAAGTCATTATCTTTTCTATCAATTAATAAATCTGATGATTCAAGAGATTTTGGTATTTGACTACTGATAAAAGCTATAATAATATGATTATAAAATCCCAATTCATCAGTCAAACAAACGGTTGGCCTGACTTTAGTTCCACTGAAATCATTGAATGGGAAAGGTACTAGAATGATTTTTCCTTTAATCATGTAATGGATTTCCGTCTGTCAATGAATATATGTTTTCTTGCTCATCTTGCAAAAAATCGAAAGCTGGATTATTGGTTATCGCTGATAGCCATTGCTTACTATCAGTTTCTTCGTATTCTTCGGTCATAAGAATTATAACTTTCATTTGCTTTTCCTTGAAATTCAAAAAGCCGTCTAATCGTAAAATGCCTTCTTTACCCTCGCACGGGCATTTTACTATATATACATTACGTGTTTGCTATTATTTGCTATGCCATGTATGAGTACTTTAGCAGTAGTTTATCGCGAAAATAGTTTCTAGAAATGACCCATTATGCAGCTAATTTACATGAGCGGTCTAGCCTACGTTTGTCCGTACGTGGTTTTTCAGATATTTAAATAGAATACTAAATAATTTCAGATAAAGCAATACAAATATTTTCAATAAACAGGACAGTATTTTGTGTTAGTGGTTGGTCAATAGGAATTTTACTTCCGAGTGAAAGATCAAAATCAGCCTCATGGACAATTTTGTTCCTTCTATTTATAATTAAACTTAATCTTTTTTTAATATCTTCACTAGGTTCTAATAATTTTGAAGATAGTTTAGTCCAAATATTTTTTACATCAATTAGGTTCATTGCATATTCTATCCCTTTGGGAGATTGATATGAGTCTCTTGAGATTATTTCTCTTATAGCAGATTCTAAAAAGATTTGTTTTTCCTCTTGATTTATAGCTACAGCTATGGCTTCAACTGTCTTAATAGTTAAAGGAAATGTTTTATATTTTTCTGAAGCATTCCTTGTGCCTTTATAGATTTCTAACATTCCCACCCTAACCACATCGTGAATATAACTGTCTAATGCACTCACAGAAAGAGCGATCTCAGCTCGTAATATTTCTTTCGATTCCTCTTTTAACGTTGGGAAATTTGAAATTAATAGCGTATATAGTTTATCTAGCTCTTTAACTGCCTCAATATTTTTTCTAAATTGATTAAATGAGTTAATCATTTGGAATCATATTTATAATTTTATCAGCAAAATTTGAGAAAAGTGCCTTAAATTTTTCTCTATTATCTTGCTGTGTTTTTAAAACAGGACCGGTCGCCCCAATTTGTTGATTAGTTAATTGGTAAACAGGTACTCCAAATTCTTGTGACTTAGCTTGGAGTGTGTGAAAGTTTGAAATTTTAGCTAAACAATATTCATGATCTGCATAAGCTGATTCTTCTAAAAGCATACCTGCTTTCTTTAAACTTGGAATCATCTCTTCATTGATTAGTTGGTTAATACTATTTATGATATTTTGAAAGGCTTGAGCTGGTTCGCCATATTTTATTGTAAAATCATTAACAGTATAACCTAGAAATTTAGGAGTATTATGTGGTAAGGGGTATGTTGAATCTGAGAATAAATCTCTTGCTTGCTTTGCCCATCTTTCCCATGCTGGCAATATCCTACTTAAAGACCTTATTGCCATTTTAGAAAAATAATCAGGAGAAGTAGGAACAATAAAATAATCAGATGAAATTAACAGTACTTGATTTATTGCACTTAAACTAGGATTAACATCTATCAGAATAAAATCAATGTTATATCTTTCAGCGGTCTTCTCTATTAGGAAATTAAAAGATCCTGGAAGATTCTTCATAGTACTAAACGAATTTGAAAGTTGAAAAGAAACTCCCAACTGTACTTCATATTCAGTTATTTCAAAGCTACCTGGTAATAAAAATAGGTCTGCATTATTCTTAACATTAAGGCAGTCTACAGGTTTTATTAATTCAGGTCTTGATTCAAATGCTGGAGCTAAGGCTGTTTTTAAATCATCTCCACTTTGATTTTTAAAATTTTCATACTCATCTTCACCAATTACTGTTAATGTTAGATTGCACTGGGAATCAGCATCTACTAAAAGCACCTTTTTACCTTTTTGAGTCAGCATCCAACCAACATTGTAAACACTTGTAGTTTTACTTACTCCTCCTTTATGATTAAAAAAAGCTATTTTAATGGCCATGGTATTCTTTCTATATTCAATTTAAATATATATTATTCAATTGAACTAGGCGCTTGTTTAATGCTGTAAAAATGTATAAATTGACTGATATATAGCAAGTTATATGGAGGTAAGGTTTAAGAGTTTATCGTTATTTGCGTTTCAGTCCCGTTTCCCGGACAATGCT
>JAQBNV010000526.1 GCA_028288395.1 Adhaeribacter sp.
GCCCATGTGTTTGCTCGATGCCAAAGTAATTGGCGTGATGCAGATGATCGATAACAACGAAGAAGATGATAAGATTATCGCGGTAGCTAAAAATGATATGTCGGTTAACCACATTAGCGATATTTCGCAGTTACCCCCCCATACCCTGCTGGAAATTCGCCGTTTCTTCGAAGATTATAAAAAACTCGAAAACAAGGCCGTAATTGTAGAGCAGTTTTTGGGCCGGGAACAGGCTTACGAAATTATTCAGAAGAGCATCGATTTATATAACACTACCTTTAAAGGCCAGATAAAAGAAGTTATTTAGCATTTTTAGATTTATGTTACCCGGATTTTAAGGTTCTTCTTCGCTTAATCCGGAAATCAGGTAAACTTAAAGAGGCCTGTTAGGGCAGCATTCAGCACGCTGTAACTAACAGGTTTTTTGTTGATACAGCAATAACCGGCAGCAAGCGGGGTGATTTTTTTTTTACTTTCGTTACCTATGCTATTTATTTTTGCCTGATAATTTTACTGCCGCGTATAAAGCTGAAATTGCAGAATGGTAAAATTTAAGTAATTGAGCTTTCCCTATACAGGCTTACTCAGAAGCGCAGGAAATTATTTTTTTTTCGGGCATATTTTTATTGCCGTCTGTGCTTTTTGCCAATTCTGGGCTACCTGTCTATTGTGGCAGCAGCCTTTACCAGTAGCATTGGCCATCTTTGTGTTTTGTGCCACCTTTCTGCTGTATAATTTTGATAGTTTATTGCCGTATAAATTGCAGCAACAAGCTTCTTATTCGAGACGACGGGCGTGGGTACAAGCGCATAAACCGCAAATAAAAATCCTGATGGTAGTGGTGGCCGGGGTAGCGCTTTATCTTTTTATTCAAACTGTTTTCTACAAAAATCACTTTCTGCTCCTGGCCCACCTGGCCCTGCTTTCGTTGTTGTATTCCTTGCCGGTTTTGCCTATCGGCGGAACGTACCGCCCGCTCCGCCATATTCCCCTGCTCAAAATATTTCTCATCGCGTATGTCTGGACGTGTGTAACCGTATGGTTGCCTTTATTGGCTTATAACCAGGCAATATTTTCGGAAGAGGTCTGGCCGGTTTTTCTGCGCCGGTTTTTATTTATACTGGCCATTACCATTATTTTCGATATCCGGGATGTGGAGCGCGACCGGGCTACCGGTACCGTGACTTTGCCCGGCACGGTGGGTGTAAAAAATGCCCGGTACCTTGCCTGGGTAAGTTTGGCCTTATTTGCTTTGCTCATCGCCTTTATTCCCCAGGAAACGGATCGGTTGGCTTTGTGGCTCTCCGCGGGCATTACGGGTTACGTAGTATGGCAAACCAAGCCGGCCAAAAGTGAATATTTTTTTGCGGTAGTAGCCGACGGGATGATGGTCTTGCAGTTTTTGTTGCTGTGGCTGCTGTAATTTATTAAAGATTTCTCTTTTACTTTTCCAGTAGTTGTCTGAAAGCCGCGCCCAGGTTTTCTATTAAATCCGAAGCAATTAAAGCAGGTTCGCCAACCTGTTCCCCGGCTAAATCGCCGGCCAGCCCGTGTATGTAAACACCAAGGCAGCAGGCATCCAGCGGGGTATATTTTTGGGCTACCAGGGCGGTAATAATGCCGGTAAGTACGTCTCCGGTGCCGCCGGTAGCCATGCCAGGGTTGCCGGTAATATTAAAATATAGATCACCGGCCGGGGTGCCAATACAGGTGTGACCGCCTTTTAAAACAACGTAACATTGGTGCCGTTGACAAAAGTCCTGAAGCAGTTCCAGCCGGTGGTAATCGTCGGTAGCGAGACCTGCCAGGCGTTCAAATTCTTTTGGGTGGGGCGTTAAAATAGCATTAGCGGGCAAGATGGCTAATAAATTTTCTTCCGAAATAATATTCAGGGCATCGGCATCCAGTACGAGCGGGGCCGGGGTGGTTTGCAGCAGCTGACGTACCAGGTTCCGGGTGGCCGGTTCTTTTCCTAAACCAGGGCCGATGCCAATGGCCTGGTAAATATTTAAATCCGGGAGCTGGGTCAGGTAATTTTCGGCGGCATCCGGCAGCGTCATGGCCTCCGGCACGGCGGTTTGCAGAATAGTATAACCTACCGCAGGGCAATGTACCGAGAGTAAACCCACCCCGCTCCGCAAACAAGCCCGAGCGGCCAAAGTTGCTGCGCCCATTTTACCGTAGCTTCCCGCCAAAAGCAACGCATGTCCGTAGGTACCCTTGTGCGAAAATTTCCGCCGTGGCTTTAGCAAACCAGTTACCTGCTCCCGGCTGATTAAATATTTTTTTGTAGGCACTTCCTGCAAATAACCCGGACTCAGGTGGATGGGTGCTAAGTACCATTCGCCTATATATTTCTCGTTTTGGGGCAGCAGAAAGGCCAGTTTCGGAACTTCAAAGCTAAGGGTATAATGGGCCTGCACGATGGCAGCGCCGGGTTGATTGGGCTGCTCGGTATATAAGCCGGAAGGCACATCAATGGCAATCTTTATGCCGGGTAAATGATTCAGATAGTGAATAACGGTAGCAAAAATATTGCTGGCTGGCCAGCTTAAACCGGTGCCAAACAAACCATCCAGTACCACCTCAAAAGCGGCTGCTGCTGGCAGGTCCGAAGCCTGCCTGATGGTAGTAACCGGAATATTTTCGGGTAA
>JAQBNV010000530.1 GCA_028288395.1 Adhaeribacter sp.
AATGAGTTTCAGGATAGCCAGTCTTCGATTGAAGAGGGCTCTTTGAAAATGACGGGCAGCGGCAATAACGGTTACGAGGTTACGTACATTGAGCATGGTTCAGCCTTCCGGAAATCGAAAGGGCAGAAGCAGGAAACAACTGCCCGGGTAAGAGCCCGGTTCGATAAGGATTTTAAACTAACTTATTTCCGGCAGGAACAATTGCTCGAAAATAGGTTTATAGATGAATAGGGGATAAAAGTGTTAAAAAGAAGGGGCGTCTGCTATAGCAGACGCCCCTTCTTTTTAACACTTTTAAAAAGTTAATTAACCAATAGAAATACGCTTAAATTCGCTTACGGTTAATCCTTTGCTGGTTTTTTCCAGTAACTGCGAAATCGACAAAGAGTTATCTTTTACAAATTCCTGGTTTAACAAAGTGTTTTCTTTGTAAAACTTGTTCAGTTTACCCATAGCAATTTTTTCCAGCATTGCCTCTGGTTTACCTTCGGCCCGGGCCTGTTCTTTACCAATTTCTATTTCGCGCTCAATGGTAGCTGAGTCAACACCATCTTTATCCAGGGCAATTGGTTTCATAGCCGCAATCTGCATGGCAATATCTTTACCCACTTCTGTTACATCGGTCCCATTGGTGTTTTTAAGGCCAACCAACACACCCAGTTTGCCATTAGAGTGGTTGTAAGCCACTACTTTATCTGCAGCAACTGTTTCGTAAGATACCACGTCTAATTTCTCGCCAATTTTACCCATCAGGTCGGTAATATGATCCTGCAAAGAACGGCCATCGGCCTGTGGCGCTGCTAATAAGGCTTCTTTAGAAGTAGCATTACTCGAAACAGCGGTTTCCAGGATAGCTTTTGCCAGGTTCTGGAAATCAGCTACTTTAGATACGGGCTCGGTTTCGCAGGCAAAAGCTACTACTTTACCGGTGGTGCCGTCTTCGCTTACCTGGGTTAATACTACTCCTTCCGAGGTAACATTATCCGCACGTTTGGTAGCAATTTTCTGACCTGCTTTGCGCAGTATATCTTTAGCTGCTTCAAAGTCGCCGTTTGCTTCGGTAAGCGCTTTTTTGCAGTCCATCATACCGGCGCCGGTTTCCTGGCGGAGTCTGTTTACGTCTTGTGCTGTAATAGCCATTTTCTATTTAAATTTTAGTTAAAAGTTAAAATATTGCCTTAAAAAGGGAGTGCTGGTTTTAATACCTACTGGCAAATAGCTAATTGCCAGGATCTAAAATACGTTAACCAACACTTACCTATTGGTTTAAAAAAAACTGAACACCAGAATTAAATTTTCCAATGTTCAGTTTTTGAGATAGTAATAAGAAATAAAAATTATTCTCATGAATCTGCAGCTACTTTTTCAGCGATGCCTTCTTCTTCAGAACGCTTGCGGTCGGTATCTTCTTTATCTACTTTTCTTTCGGACAAACCATCTTCGATGGCTTTACCCATTACGCTTACAATTAAAGCGATAGATTTGGAAGCATCATCGTTAGCCGGGATTGGGAAATCCACCAGCTCCGGATTAGAGTTTGTATCTACAATTGCAAATACGGGCAGGTTTAACTTTTGCGCTTCTTTAATAGCAATGTGTTCGCGTTTTACGTCTACCACAAATAAGGCAGCCGGTAAACGAGACAGGTCGGCAATACCGCCCAATACCCGCGATAGTTTTTCCCGCTCGCGCGATAACATTAAACGTTCGCGTTTTGCCATTACTGCATAAGCCGTGTTATCTTTTACCATTTTATCAATGGTAGTCATTTTCTTTAACGACTTACGCACAGTAGTGAAGTTAGTAAGCATGCCACCTAACCAACGGTCGGTAACATAAGGCATTTTCAGCCTTTTAGCTTCTTCTGTTACGATATCCTGGGCTTGTTTTTTAGTAGCTACAAACAGGATTTTACGCCCCGATTTGGCAATCTGCCGGATAGCAGCTGCGGCTTCGTCTAAAGAAGCTACGGTTTTGTTCAGGTCAATAATATGGATGCCGTTTTTCTCCATGAAAATGTAAGGAGCCATTTTCGGGTCCCATTTCCGGGTAAGGTGTCCGAAGTGAACACCGGCATCAAGTAATTCTTTATAGTTAGTACTTGCCATTTTGTGAATACACCTTTAAGATTATCTTTTAGAGAACTGGAATGACTTTCTCGCTTTTGCTCTACCGAACTTCTTCCGTTCCACCATACGGGGGTCACGGGTTAAGAAGCCTTCTTTCTTCAGGGCCGGACGGCTATCAGCGTTTTCGGTAATCAGTGCTTTGGCAATCGCTAACCGAATTGCTTCGGCCTGACCGCTGGTGCCACCACCTTTTACGTTCACCCGTACGTCGTATTTACCAACTGCATCCATTGTTTTGAATGGCTGGTTTACGATTGTTTGTAATACTTCGCTCGCGAAATATTCTTTTATATCTCTATCGTTAATAGTGATATTCCCTTGCCCAGACGTCATATAAATACGCGCCACCGAGGTTTTTCTTCTACCAGATGTATTGAGAACTTCCATTAATTATGATTATAAATTGATTTTAACTTGTTTCGGCTGTTGTGCTTCGTGCGGATGTTCCGCGCCATCATACACAAACAGGTTACGGAATTGCTCACGGCCCAAACGGGTGCGGGGCAACATACCACGTACCGCTCTTTCTACTACTTTGGCCGGCGATTTGGCTTTTAGCTCCCGTACGGTAGTATGTTTCTGGCCACCTGGATAACCAGAGTGCGTTACATACACTTTATTGTCTAATTTTTTACCGGTAACCCGCAGGTTAGTAGCATTAATAACAATAACGCTGTCGCCACAGTCCACGTTAGGCGTGAAAGAAGCTTTATGCTTACCTCTTAAAATGTTGGCGATTTGGCTGGCTACCCGGCCCAAAGTTGCGTCTCCGGCGTCTATCACTACCCAACCTTTATTAGCGGTCGCTTTACTAACTGATAGCGTCTTATAACTTAAATGATCCATTACTTATGGTTAAATGATTATAAATGAATGATTTCCTCTTCAGGGATTCTGAAAAGGAGGTGCAAAGTTAAGGCTATTTATTGGATTTGCAAATTGCTGAGAATTAAAAAATTAGTGGTCGGATCAGGTATTTAGGTTAATTGGCAAACAAGTATCATCTGCGGTTCTGATATTGGCGATATGGCCTCTTCGCCCGCATCTCTATACCATTCCCTGAAACCCGAAATAGCATAATGCCAAAAAATAATTACCTGATTCACGAGTTATAATAAAATAATATTAGTGGCTATGAACATATTTGGCACTTGCCTGTTTAGGACAGA
>JAQBNV010000575.1 GCA_028288395.1 Adhaeribacter sp.
CGCCCAACCCAGGGAAGTAAAATAAGCAAAGCCAAGGGCAAAAATACTTTTAAATATTTTATTCTTTCCAGCAGAGGTAACTGCCAGCCTAAATATAAAAGAACCAGACTGAGGTAAATAATGGAAATCTTAAAAGTAAAAGTTGTTAGCAGTATTAAAGCGATAAGAAAAGTAGCCGCATCAAAAATAGGTAAGGTTTTATTCCGAATCTTCTCTATTACCAGCGAAAGGAGGAACAGGATAAAAATTGTAAGGCTGCTATCGGGCATAGGCGATGAAATGGCATTCCGGAATACCAACAACACCAGCAACAATCCACCTAAATAAAAAAAGGCCCATTTCTCTTTTAACGCCAAACTGCGGGCTAATAACCGCACTTGCCAAAAAGCAAAAAGCAAAAACAAATAACTGCCAAACGCCTGCTCCAGCGCCAGAATACCAAAAGCTGCGGAACTAAAAAAAGCACTTAACAGGTGCAAGTGCGAATTAAAAGCCAAACGCCCATGCAAATTTCCTAAACCCGGAATGACCGGATATTCCCGCAACCACTTGATAAACTGGATATGGTACAAGCCCGAATCCGGAAAAGTGGGGGGCTGCACCGCATGTAATAGGATTAACAACGCCAATAGATTAAAGCACCAGAAAGTAAGCTTGTTGGCAGTAAAAACTTTAAAACCATTGATTAAAAGTTTCTTTAAAAATTGCCAGTCTTTAATCCAGATTAGCAACGAAAACAAACTCAAGGCTACCTGCACCTCCCAGCCAATTCGTAAAAAAAAAGATGTTACGGCTAAAATCCAGGCCAGGAAACAGCTACCCACCAGGCTGTATAGGGTTACAGGCAATGGTACCAAAATAGCTGAAAATAACCGGCTCGCTACCCGGTGGTAAAAAAGAACACCCAGGCTAATGGTAATAAATAAAATCCAGCACCAGGCCAGCAGGAGGTAAACCATTATTTGTAGTTGGAAAATTAACCGAACCAAAATTCCGGATAAATGTATTCATTTTTATTTATTCTGAATTGTCCACCAAAAAGAATAAAGCGCCCCCGTAATTTGAACCAAAGACCTTGTTTAATCTTTTTAAATTCTCAAATTTATCTTTAAATACATTTTTGCTTACTATGGCATTACCTGCCTCCGATATTTATTTAACAATCTCCGCACCAGCCGAAGGAATTCACAAAGAGAAAGGCAGTAAGTTTCTGGCTTTTGCTTACCCGGTAGTTTCAGAAGAAGAAGCTAAAATTATCCTGGCCGGCTTGAGAAAAGAATATTTCGACGCCCGTCACCATTGCTATGCCTACCAACTGGGCGCCGGGGCGCAACAATACCGTGCCAACGATGATGGCGAGCCCAACCACTCGGCGGGCGACCCAATTCTGGGCCAGATAAGATCAGCGGGGTTAACTAATATTTTAGTAGTGGTGGTCCGGTATTTTGGCGGAATTAAACTGGGCGTGAGCGGCTTAATAAACGCTTACCGCCTGGCTGCCGCCGAAGCTATAAATGGCGCCGCAAAAGTAGAAAAAGTTGAGACAGCCAGAGTAGAATTACTGTTTGATTACGAACAGATGAATAATATTATGAGCCTGATTAAAGAACATAAACTGGAAATGCAAACCCAGGAATTTAATATTAATTGTCGCCTCACACTCCTGATCCGGAAAAACCTGTTGGAAACCTTAACAGCTAAACTTACCGGTATAGCCCGGATAAATATACTTTAATGGCAAATTTCAGGTTTAATTTTACCGCTGGACAGGTATTGCCTAAATCAAAAGATAAAGACAGAAAATGAGCCTTATCCAATATAACCTATATTGCGTAATGCCCGCATAATAATTCCGAACAAAAATGGATACGCTCAAAAACAGACCTAAAGTTTTGCAACAAACCCTGGCGGCGAAAAAAGTTGGACGCCGGCCGGGCTTTTTATATGTACCGTCGGGTGCTTTAAAGCCCCGTTTGTTTTTGCTCTCGTTCGATAAAGATTTTTTCGAAGATAATGAGTTCCAAACGTACGACGAACTCCTGGCTTTTTACCAGCTACACCCCCATGCCCGCCATTGGATAGATGTACGGGGTTACGCCGATCTGGACTTATTGCAGCGGTTTATTTCTGATTTTAATATTCATCCCCTGCAAATGGAGGATGTAATAAATGATTACCAGCGCCCCAAAGTAGAAGAAGAAGACAGCCGTTTATTTATCGTGTCACGGATGATTAATTTCACCAAAGATAAATGTATAGACGACGATCAGCTTTCTATATTTTCCGGTACTAATTACGTTATTACGTTCCAGAGCGATTATGAAGATTGCCTGGATGTACTCCGGGAACGCATTAAAGCCGGAAAAGGCACCCTCCGGAAAAGGCCGGTGCTGTACCTGGCCTACGCCCTCATGGACGTGGTAATAGACAATTATTTTGTTGTTCTGATTCAGATGAGCGAGTATATTGAGGCGCTGGAAGATTGCCTGTTTGAACAACCAGATAAAAAAACCCTGAACCAGATCCTGAATATCCGGCGCGAAGTAAACAAATTGCGGCGGATTGCCTGGTCGGAGCGCGATAAAATAAACGAAATGTTACGCGACGAAGACATGATACCGGACGATGAGATGCGTATTTATTTTAAAGACACCTCCGACCATATTATTCAGGTGATAGATCTGATTGATAGCTACCGGGAGATGATTGGTAACCTCACCGAACTTTATTTATCTAATGTAAGTAACCGCATGAACGAAATCATGAAAGTACTTACTATTATTTCGAGCATTTTTATTCCACTTAGTTTTTTTGCCAGTTTATACGGCATGAATTTTTCCCGCGAAAATCCGCACGGTGGCATTAACCGACTGAATATGCCAGAACTGTACCATCCTTATGGCTACGTAATAGTGCTAGGCGCTATGGGTTTGCTCGTGGTGGTTCAACTGTATTATTTCTGGCGCAAAGGTTGGTTAGGTTGGAATAGTTAAAAGTCAATGGTCTGTTTTATTACCTTTTGGTCTGCCGGCGATTGCCTTCTTTGCGTGGAATACCAGAATTGCAAGGTTATTTTTTAATAATACCGCAATAATGTACCTTTGAACTTACCGGGCAGGTTTAATTTTACAACTTATTTAAAACAGGGAATGTAAAACGGATACCTGCTTTCTTTTCCGGAGGTAGATTGTTTTTTATTTTAAAGAATTAAAAATATATTCATTTCTCCTGTTTAAATTTAGTCTTAACCCTTTAAGAGCAGTTATTATTTTACATATAAACGTATAAAATATTAACTATTTAGTCTTAAACTCAGCACCCGAAATGATTAAAACCATTTAACTTTTTACCGTCCGAACATTATTCACCCCAGCTTGTTACATTGCCATGAAGGTTACCGTTTGTAGAAAAGAACATTTTAATGCAGCGCACCGCCTGTACAATCCGGCCTGGAGCCAGTCTAAAAACAATGATTTTTTTGGCAAGTGCAGTAACCCGAATTTTCATGGGCATAATTACGAACTGATAGTAAAACTGACGGGCGCCATAAACCCCGAAACAGGCTATGTCTATGACATGAAGGTTCTCAGCACTCTCATCCAAAAAGAAATAATTCTTAAATTTGATCACCGGAACCTGAACCTGGATACCGAAGAATTCCGGAACCTAATTCCTACCGCCGAAAATATTGCCGTTGTTATCTGGGAACGGTTGCGCCACCATATTTCTCCGGATTATAGCCTGTCTGTAACTTTATTTGAAACCGAACGCAATTTTGTAGAATATAATGGATAAACACGATATAGAAGCGGGGGAACTCGAACCGGAGCATGAAAATTCATCGGTACAAACGCCCCTGCGGGAAGATGCTTTTATGATGACGGACGATTTAAAAATTGAACTGATTGAAAAGCATTTTAAAGAAATAATGCACATATTGGGCCTGGACTTAACCGACGACAGCCTGCAGGGCACCCCCCGCCGGGTAGCCAAAATGTACGTAAATGAAATTTTTCGGGGATTAAATCCGAAAAACAAGCCCCAAGCGAAGCTTTTTGAAAACCGTTATGCTTATAACCAGATGTTGGTGGAGCGTAATATTACCCTTTATTCTTACTGCGAGCATCATTTTGTACCTATAATTGGAAAAGCCCACGTGGCTTATATTCCGGATAAAAACGTTGTAGGCCTATCTAAGCTAAACCGCATCGTGCAATATTATGCCAAACGGCCGCAGGTGCAGGAACGCCTCACCATGCAAATTGCCGATGAACTGAAGTCGATGCTGTTTACAGAAAACGTAGCAGTTTTTATCGAAGCCGATCATTTATGTGTAATGAGCCGCGGCGTAAACGATGTTAGCAGCAGCACCATCACTACCGAATTTTCCGGTTTATTTCAGCAGGATCAATACCGGAATGAGTTTCTGAGCTACATCCGCAAATAAAGAGCTATTAAATAACGAGCAACTACCGAAGTACCGGAATTGCAGGCCCTACCTTTTAGGTAATTGCACGTAAAATCCTTTTCTGGTAAATACCTGGAAAATTAATTTCAAAATGGAAAAATGTCAGGAAGAATATTAATTACGGGCGGCACGGGCTTAATTGGTTCGCGACTTTCCGAGATGCTCATCGACCAGGGTTATGAGGTAGCCCATTTAAGCCGGCAAACCAACCCCCATGCCCATTACAAAACTTTTAAGTGGGACCTGGAACAGGGAAGCATTGACGATAGTGTATTGGGTTATGCCGATTACATTATACATCTGGCCGGGGCCAACGTAGCCGATGGCAAATGGACTTCTCAAAGAAAAAAAGAAATACTGGATAGCCGCCTCAAAGCTACCAACCTGCTGTGGCAGTGCCTGAACAAAACCCCGCATCACGTTAAAGCTTTTATTTCTGCTTCAGCCATTGGTATTTACGGCGATACCGGCGACCGATTGGTAACTGAAGAAAGCAATTATGGCAATGATTTTTTAGCTTCGGTAACTAAACTGTGGGAAACCGCTGCCTGGCGGATTCATGAGCTAAATATCCGCACGTGTATTTTCCGGATTGGCGTGGTGCTAAGCGATAAAGGCGGCGCCTTGCCGCAGATGGCGCGGCCCGTAAAATTACTCGCCGGCGCGCCCCTGGGTTCGGGCAGGCAATATCTTTCTTGGGTGCATATAGACGATTTATGTCATCTCTTCATTCAGGCTATTGAAGATACCCGATACCAGGGTGTATTTAATGCCGTGGCACCAAACCCGGTTACCAATAAAGAATTTACCCAGGCC
>JAQBNV010000579.1 GCA_028288395.1 Adhaeribacter sp.
AATGAGTACACTTACCGCTTCAACCGACATAAAATGAAAGAAGGTATTTTTGAAAATCTCATCAATCGGATGCTCGCCGCACCTCCACATACCTACAAAATGATTATTAGTTAAATGCCTAGTTCAAAAAAATAAATAAAAAACCAGTATGTATGTATAACCATATTGTATTGATATCACCAATTTTATCTAGGGCACTCCGCTGGAACCAGCCAATATCAATATACCACTGCCAATAGCAATAAATCATTTCGTAAGTTGCTGGAAGCATATTTTTTTTGAAGCTGCACCCCAAGAGCAAGCCTTTAGCCCATACCGGTTATTACCAAGGTGATGCCCCCTTTAACTATCCCTGTAGTAGTATTCGTATTGATTATGTGAAAGGCCATGGCTTCATCGCGCTTAAGTTCCAGTTGCGGAAGCGTCATATTGAGGCTTGTTTTCTGAATAAAATCATTCATTTTGCGTTTTTCTGCAAACAGTTCCTTAAATTCGGAAGGCTTAGCTTTTCCAGCACCAATTCGCTTAATAGCATTGGTAAAGGCTTGCATAATCTTCGCCTGTTCTCTTACACCCGGGCCTTCACCCTGAGCGCTTATCCGAAATCCTTCCTGTTCATTCTTTACATGAACATTTTGATTGGGGTGCAGTAATTTAATCTCCTGGCGGTAGAAAATGGCTGCCGAACGGTTTTCTATGAACTGCAATTTACCCAGCGCAGGAGTGCCCAGCCCTATTATTTCTTTCGTTGTTAAGGGAACAAACTGAATAATTTCTTCCGTGTTGGCCATATGAATAAGATTAAAACGATAAGCAGTTGCCTGGGCAACAATATTCAGATTTTTCTGACCGATATGGCGATCGGTAACTGGATCGAGGGCATAAACATCGTGCGGTTTATCAAGTGGGCTAAACGAGAATGTCCGGGCAAAGAAACATTTATGGCCACTTTCTTCCGGCGGGACCCGGTAAACGAATTGAGCCTCACCTACCCCGTTTGCCAGCAAAAGTCCATTCATCTGCGTTACCCCAACGTAGCTAGAAAATCTCGTATCAAAACCAAGGCTTGGATCAGTAAGCCAGAATTCCACCTTTGGGTAAGGCACCGTCACATCACCACGGTTATGCAAATGACAGCGCACCAGGTAAGATTCCCCCGCCCGTAATTCATTGGTGGTTAGTGGGGTGGTTCCGGTTACGGGCATGAAGCTGATATCGGGACTGTTCCAGAAATTCATAGTGGGTAAAGGCCGATTACCCAGGTCGCCATCATAAGTGCGGATATACAGAAAGGAACTATCATTAAAAACATCGGGCTTTTTTTGTCTACGACCCCTTGTTTTATACAGCTCCTGAATTACGGGTAACCCTTCCCTGGTATATTCTTCCCGTCGTTTATTCAGTTCAGTAATTAATGCTTGAAGTTGCCTGCTATTTTCTGACATGATTTATTGTTTTGATTTTACACAATTAAAAAGGAATTTTTCAATGGCTCAAACCGGCGCAATAAACTGCAGTTCGACCGGCGTAATCGGATCACCGGCTTCCTGTTGCTGGTGCTGTAGCAATTCTTTCGGTTCCTCCCGTTCATTAGCCCTTTGGGTCCAGCATGGATAGGCATAGCCCCGGTCGGCATCCAGGTTAAAATCAGGAATTTTCGAATTGTTTTTCCATCTGTTATAAATTTCATCGGTAAGCAACATCGCGTTTCCCAAGGTAGGCGATATCTTTTCTTCAATATATCGCTTGATAATGGCTCGAATCTCACTTTCATCGCCCGACAGAGCTGCGAGTTCATCAATAAATTCAGGATTTAAGGTAATATCACCAAAGGCGTACCATAAACTGGTTTTATTAAAATAGGAATCCGGCGCCGCCATTACCCTTTCGGGTTCGGTGGGGGTAGCAGCCGGTGGGTAGGCCAGATGCTTCTCCCGGTTAAACATATCTGCTAAACCAGGAGCGGCTGGAAGAATTACATTCATTTTGGGCAGCATATTTTTTAAATCGAATGCTGTTACACCATTAGGGTCAGGAAAAGCCGTATTTTTAAACTGGCTGAACCGGGGTTCATCTATATGTTCGAGCATCGGATAAGCCAAACCGTTGAGCGATACGGCGAGCCGGAAGTTTTGAAATGAATTATATAATTGTTCGTAAATGAGACAAGCTGCTGCCCTGATAGCAGCAACTGAAAGCGTGGTTATTGCCCCCAGTACGGCATCAATTAAAGCCGCCGCCGCCGCTACGGCAGCGGCAATCAACGCTGCCAGCGCCAGAAATATTCCCAGGAAGCTGAAACCACCCGCCGAGTCAATCGCATCTTCCAGCCAATCGCCGATGTCGCCCAGGTTATCCATGGCTTTTTCCCATACTTCTTCCAATTCGGCAGATAAAGAGTACGAAACGGGTAAAGGTAATGTGCCGGTATCGGTGGCGCTCCTGAGCCATTTATAATAAATCCGGTAAGCATTATTAACATCGGCCGCCGTAATGTTATTACCGTATTCATTATCGTCAGCGTCACCATTTTTGTATATTTTCTTTATAGTATCGGCAATGAATGATGCAAGGTCAGGCGGCAGGCTGCTATTGGGGTCAGGTATCTCATCTTCTGCCCCCGGCGCGGAAGTTGTTCCGTCAAAATTAAAATTATAGAAAGCATGAATCTTAGAGCGGTTCCAATCTTCACCCGTATGGCCCAAATGATTGAAGAGATCCTGGTAATTCTCGCCTGTTTTGTGTCGCTGCGACTGGTTACGGTACGGGCCGCCATCATTTATATTTACATACGGGTGGCCAACGGTATCGGCAGTAACGTGGGTAAGATACCCGGTTGCGTACAAGTGAAGGGGCGAGTTGGTGGGTGCCTCGTTTAGCAACGCCTGGGCATAACGCGCGGTTTTTCGGTAATGCAGCGCATCAAACCACCACCACGTGTTTTTTGTTTGCCCATCGCGGTAAGGGTGTTCTAAAATATCGTATAATTTAAAATCAGAAACGAATTTCTTAATCCATTCTGTAAGGTTAGCCGACAAGGCATCCACCACGGCTGACATATCGCCGAAAAGTTGTTGTAATTCGGTGAGGGTTGAAGAACTTTCAACTACTTCATCAGCAGCATCTTCAACTGCTGCCAGGGCATCCAGTACCGGCTGCGGAACCAGGTCTTCCAAGGCTTTTTTGAAATCCTCGATGGCATCATATACTTCATAATACATTTCGACGGCATCGCCGATACCCGCCGGCCAGTCTTTGGTATTGAAGAAGAGAAAGTCAGGTCCCTGACAACCAATAAACAGATAAGGATAATTCTTTTTATCTGCCAGTAAAAGCTGAAGATTGGCATAATCAGCGGCTGGTCCGAGTCCTCTGGAGCGATTAATATGCTGCAGGAGTTTCTTGGCAATCATGTGATGAAGGGCAGGTCCGGGCATGGTAAAAGAATTAAAGTATGAGGATATAAGTTAAATACAAGTAATAACAGGTTATCTTTTAAGTTTCAGAGCGGAATAATATTAATATTTAAAAGAATAATTAAATTTATCGAAATAACAAAGGAGAGTCAATACTTAATTTTAAGTATTTTAAAAGATGTTTTTAAATTTAGAAGAACGAATTTCTATCATTGCTGTAAACCAAAATGAATAAAGGAATTAACATTGCTATCCACCTTGGATACGGTATCAACTAGGTTCACCATTATTTAGCTATTATCCTGGCAAGTTAATTTAGGGTGCCACCAGGCTATATTCTAGCTTGATTTCGATTTGATTATTACCATGGCAGCCATGGCGAAGGTTACCAAACATATACTGGCTAACCAGAGTTGTGGGTAATTAGGGAAGACCTTTAAATATTAGATGAAGGTTAATAGCAAACTTTTATGATAGCTTCTCGTTTTTCCCCTTTAGTAACATTAAAAACTTTTTAAAGGAAGTAAATCATGCGGCAAAATAGAACTTTAGAAGAAAGAAAAGATATAGTTGATATGGTACTGGCGCAGTTTCCTAAAGTTATTTCTCCCCAAGCCCACGCCCTTTTTGATGCCTTGGCCTTTCCGGCGCTGGCAGGATTAACTTGGTGGATGGCCCAAAAGAGTTCTCGGGCAGCCACCCTGATGGGCCTGAATTTAGGTATGGAAGGAGGTGTTTCGCTTTTTACAGACTACCCACCGGCCCTGGTACCCTTAGTCCGTTTTGAGAACCATATTCGAATTGGTATGCTATACGCCCCGGTTAGTATGGGTCTGGCACTACTTACACCTGGCATTCCCAGACATGAGCGCCTTATCCTTAGCTTATTGCCTTTGATACCTTTTTTACTGAATGGCCTGAGTAAACCCAAAATTTAAACCTTACTTACTTTCATGAAATGCCTCTATACACTTAAAGGCATTGTCAGGCGCTAAGGCACCCGACTATTAACAAACTTTAAACCTTAATTGATGATTCAGGACATGATGACAGACCACCAGGCCGGAGCACATTCTTATAAATTCACTTAACACTATAGCACTGCAAATCAGGTGATTACACAATCCGTTATCCGGAAGATATTTTATAATAAATATAAAAAAGCTGACGATAATAAAGATACTAGCCACCTGCAGGAGATAGGCAATAGAAAAGTCCATTATCCCACTTAATATTTAGGACTAATTAGTAAATTGGGCGGGGACAAATGATTGGCGTAGTAAAGGAAGATAAAGTATAGAAAATAAAAAAGCTGATCCAGAACAAATGAAGCAGCTTTTTATTTAGCTTTAATTATTAAAATATT
>JAQBNV010000595.1 GCA_028288395.1 Adhaeribacter sp.
AGGCTTGATAAAGACGATGAAAAAACAACAGAAAGTGCCGAAAGCTGGGTCTTATGGCACAACTGCCAGTTTATCCTTAACCGTTTAGCATGATTATCAATTACTTAAAATTTAAACATGCTCTAAACACAACTCTTATATTTACCCACCCAATATGGCAGGATAAACACAACTTTCTAATCAGGAAAGACAATATTTTAATGCATTTAAACCAAAATCTACTTTACCGGCTTTAATTCGCTTTCCGATAGCAGGCCTACATTCCGGTCTCCGTGGGCGAGATTCAATAAAGGAATATTCCTTGTTTACTGCCCATATTACTCTAGGATTACAGCAAAAGCAGGTTCTTCTCTTTTATTAAAGCTTTCAGTTCGGGCGGCAGGCCGAAATGTTCGTCTATAAAATCGTCCAGTACTTCTTTTGTTTGGGCCGATAAAAGTTCAGACAGTTCGTCGGCCGCCCGGCCGCTGATCATATAGGGTGCGAGACCCACTACCATGTTGGGTCCATCGCACTGGGCAATGAGTTGGTATTCGGCGGCCTCTTCGATGGGGGTATTATTTAGCAGGCAGGTAGCCACCCATTCTTTCGGTTCCGGTTTACCGGGGCGCTGTAATAATTCCTGCCGCCCGGCCAGGTTGGCGTGCTCCCGGAAATAACTTTCTATCCGGGCCAGCGAATCGGTAGATAGGCTTTGGCGCATCTTTTCGGAACAAGGCAAACACATGGCATATTCGAAAGCCACATCGGTTATACCAGCTTCGGGGTACCGGATAATGGCTTTCTCAATCATATACTGGGTGCCGGGCAGGAGCAAATAAGTTTGGCAGATGACACAGGTATCAAAAGGCTGGCCGGTGGCATAGGAGTAAAATTGCGGCGGCAAGGGAATATTATTAGGCATCTGGTTATTATCGGCGGTATCCATAAGGCTATAGGTTTTAAGGATACTTTTTTATACGATTTCCATCGGGGTGTGGCGGCCCACAATTTTATCCATTACCAGGGCGGTGCGGGCGGCCGACACTCCGGTACTGGGGCAGGTGCCGTGGCCCAGCAATTCCGCTACCATCTCCTGAATAAATGGCTGCTGTACGTGCTCGGGGTAAGGTAGTTGCATTTCCTGTTTTCCGGCGGCATTTTCCAGGGTAATAATATCAGAATCGAAAGTAGAAAAAATAATCCGGCCAGTGCTGCCAATTATTTCGGTACTATCGGTGCGGGCATTTTCGGCTACAGTAAAACACCAGAGGCCACTCCCCTGCACACCCGAAGCAAAAGCAAAATTGGCCGCTACAATATCTTCGGCGGGGTATAAACCAGCCTGGTTCGCTTTCAGACCCTGTACCTCCGTAATGGGTCCGAAAATATAATCGAGTAAATCTAATTGGTGCGAAGCCAAATCAAAAAAGAGGCCGCCGCCGGATATTTCGGGCTGCACGCGCCACGGCAAATCGTTAGGATCCAAATCGGGTTTGGGCGGATGGTACAGCCGGATATTTACCAACCGCACCTCGCCGACGGCACCGGAAGTTACCAATTCTTTCACCTTTCGGAAAATGGGCTGACTGCGCCGATAATATGCTACGTAAAGCGGTACCCTGGCCTGCGCACAAGCTTCTATCATTTGCCGGCATTGGTTATTATCCAGGGCCATGGGCTTTTCTACATAAACCGGTTTGCCGGCGGCCGCCACTTTTAAGGTATATTCCAGGTGCGAACCGGGCGGTGTAGCGATATAAACCGCATCTACTTCCGGGTCGTTGATTAAATCATCGGCGTTGGCATACCAGCGGGGCACGTGGTGCCGGCGGGCATAATCGGCAGCCTTGGCGGCATCGCGCCGCATTACGGCCACTAATTTAGATTGCGGCACCTTCGAAAAAGCCGGTCCGCTTTTCTTTTCCGTTACGTCGCCGCACCCGATAATTCCCCAGCGAATTTCCTGCATAAAGCTATAAATTTAAAATATTGGGGTAATATCCAAAACCTTTACTTAAACCCCAAACTGCAATCCCCTAAACCAATATTTTTTAACTTAACGGCCATCGGCCTGCAACCGCTGTATTTAGCTGACTGATCAGAAAAAAAGCCGCAAGGCACACCCCACATCTTTATTATCCAGCAAAGAATAAATCACCCTAAACCAAGTCAATAATGTAATTACTAATAAATTACCTCTAAATACTTAAAACTTACTACGTATAACTTATTACTTAAAACCTACAAAACTCAGCGGTGGTAAAGGGTGGCAATTACGTTTTTCTGGTTAACAGCAGCAACTGCATTACGGGTGACCTGCCGTAGTGCCAGGTTCAGGCGCTTAACGTACCGAGGCCGGGAAATATCCAAATACTTACCAGTTAGCCGTTCTTCGTACAGCAACTCGTTATTTTGGTTGTAAAAGCGTACCAAGGTGTAGTCGCGCTGTTTCAGGTTGGTTTCTACTACCCAGTAATTCTGGCCAGGCAGCATGGTTTGGGCAAAGCTGCCGGACAAAGTGCTGCACCCCAGTAACAGGACCAGCAGTAGTATTTTTAAGATGTTCTCTTTCATAGCGTTAGTATTAGTAGATTAGTACTTATTTCTAAATATAAACTACTGAAAAACACTTTACCCAGGTATTCGACGGCAGGCGGTCGGCGCTGGTTAATCAACCTGTGCCAGGCTATAAAGTAGGTTTAAACTACTTTTCTTACTGTTCGAAGTTAAAATTTGGTCGCTGGTCTATTTTTATAAATTTTATTGCATTATACAAATATATTTTTGTAAATTACGTTTATCGCCCGACTATTAAAGGTACGCTCCATGTCGACTACTACCCGGTATAATCTTATATTTTCGAACGAGCGCCGGTATCGCCTGAGCCGGCATGTTTTATTCTGGTCAGCCTGCGTAATTTTCTTTACCCTGATTTACGGCAGCCGGCCAGGCCCCACCACCGAAAATGGCACCTACACCATTGTTAATAACTATCTTGTATCGTTTGCCGAAGCCATTTTCTTTTTGCCGGCGCACATGCTGCTGAGTTATATAATCATGTACGGCTTAATTCCGCACTTTTTATTTAAAGAAAAATACGCCGATTTCCTGTTGCTGTTGATTGCTTCTCTGCTGCTGGAAGCACTAGCTTCTAATATATTAACAGTTTTGGTGATTGTGCCATTTCGCGAATACCTGGGCTGGCCGGTGCCCAGCAGCCAGTTTTATTACGCCATGCTGGCGGGTTTAAGAGGCGGCTCTACGGTAGCAGGGTTTGCCGGTTTCATTAAACTAAGCAAATGCTGGTACCAGAAAAATGAACGGGCCCAGGAACTGGAACGCGAAAAACTAAAAGCCGAACTGCAACTGCTCAAGGCCCAGATACACCCGCACTTTTTATTTAACACGCTTAATAATTTATACTCGCTTGCCCTTACCCAATCGGGGCAGGCTCCTGAAGTGGTACTTAAACTGGCCGGCTTGCTGCGCTACATGCTTTATGAGTGCAATGTAACCCAGGTACCCCTGGTAAAAGAAATTAAACTCATCCAGGATTATATTCAGTTAGAAGAACTGCGGTACGGCGATCGGCTGGATTTATCGGTAAATATTACCGGCTGCCTGGAAGGTAAAATTATTGCACCGCTGATGTTATTGCCTTTTCTGGAAAACAGTTTTAAGCACGGGGCCAGCGAAGAACTGGACCAGGCCTGGATTAGCCTGGACTTAACCATCCAGGGAAATAAACTTAAATTTAAATTAATAAACGCGGTGCCTCCTTCCCCCCTGTTTATCAGTCCGCCCGAAATGGCTGCGCATGGCATTGGCCTGGAGAATGTAAAAAAACGCCTCGAATTAATTTACCCGGGCCGTTACGAATTAAAAACAATGCTGGAAGACGAAACCTACCTGGTTTCGTTGACCCTGGAACTGGATAACCTGGCCGGGCCAACCGACAACCCAGCTCCTATTTTTAAAAATCTAACCCAATTAGAAACCGCTACCGAAATAACCGCTTAAACTACTATGAAAATCCGTTGCCTCCTCGTTGACGATGAACCGCCAGCCCTGACCGTATTGCGTTCGCATATTGCCGCGGTACCCATGCTGGAAGTAACCGCTCAATGCCATAACGCCATGCAGGCTTTTGAAATATTACAGCAACAGCCCATCGACTTGATGTTTCTGGATATCAGGATGCCCCAAATGCTGGGTACTGATTTTGTAAGGTCGCTTCGAAATCCGCCCAAAATAATATTTACTACCACTTACCGCGAATACGCGCTCGATGGTTTTGAACTGGATGTAGTAGATTATTTGCTTAAACCTATTTCGCTGGAGCGGTTTATGCGGGCCGTTCAGAAAGTGTGCCGCCCCGAAAATCTACCGCTTACCCCAGTACCACCGCACCAAAGCACCCATACCACCTCCGACCGTTTTTTATATTTCCGGGTAGATCGCAAAATGGTAAAAGTGATGGTAGACGATATTCAGTACATCGAAAGCCTGAAGGATTATGTGCGCATTGTTACAAACGGTAAGCAGATTATCTCGAAACAGACCATTACTTCTTTAGAAGAGATGCTGCCCGAAGATTATTTCCTGCGGATTCACCGGTCGTTTATTGTGGCCTTAGATAAGATAGATTCGTACTCGCCCACCCACGTAGATATTGCCGGCAAAGAGATTCCCATCGGTCGGCATTTCAAACACGAAGTGGAACGCATTCTGAGTACCGGTGGAGTAAAAATAATAGCCGGCTAATCGGTCTGAAAATTCCGGTCAGGCCTAAAACAAGCAGCCCGGTTCCTTTACGAAACCGGGCTGCTTGTTTTAAAAGAGAAGCGCTCTAGTTAAACGGCTTTGCTGCGCATTTTATGTCCGACCGTACCGTAGTAAAGGATAAAGAGGTAGCAAGGCACCATAATCCAGTACGCCTGCTGCGGATTGAGGCTATCGGCCAGAAAACCGTAGATAAGCGGAATCACCGCGCCCCCCGCAATGGCCATAATCAGAAAAGAAGAACCTATCTTGGTAAAACGCCCCAAGTCGGCAATCGCCAGCGGCCAGATAGCCGGAAAAACCAGGGAGTTGGCCAGCCCCAGCAAAGAAATAAACAGCACCGAGGTATACCCCTCGGTAAAGATGGCCCCAACGGTAAACAACACCCCCAGCACCGCCGATACCTGCAAAGCTTTTTCCTGGGAAATGAACCGCGGAATGGTCACAATGCCGATAAAGTACCCCACAATCATGGCGATTAACGTGCAGGTGGTAAAGAACTTGGCCGTGGCTAAGGCAATGCCCTGCGAAGCCCCGTAGCTGATGATGGTGTCGCCCGCCATTACTTCTACCCCCACGTATAAGAACATGGCCAG
Organism: Adhaeribacter sp.; assembly: GCA_028288395.1. Lineage (GTDB taxonomy): Bacteria > Bacteroidota > Bacteroidia > Cytophagales > Hymenobacteraceae > Adhaeribacter. Next base: position 5,361 of record JAQBNV010000595.1, read on the forward strand.
CGTACCCATCAGCAGGTGGGGAAACTGCAGAATGCTTTTCTTATTCGTATTCGCCGCGGCTACTACGGCATCTTCCTGGTCGGTGTCTATCTCGGGCAAAGTAGAGAAATACACCACCACGGCCAGCACCGCCAGCACCGCAATCATGATAATATAAGGGGTAATCACCCGGGCGGCCAGCAAATCCAGTTCCGCCACTTTCTGGGCCAGGTCCATACTGCCCAACCGCTGCACCAAGGCATCGGCATCTTTCAAGGCAACGGCGCCCAGCATAATGGGGGCCAGCGCGCCGGCCACTTTGTTGCAGATACCCATCACACTGATGCGTTTGGCGGCACTTTCGCGGGGTCCCAGAATGGTAATGTAGGGGTTCGCCGCCGTTTGCAGTACGGCCAAACCGGTGCCCTGAATAAAGAGCCCGAGTAAAAACAAGCCGTAAGTACGGGTCATGGCGGCCGGAATAAACACCAGCGCCCCGACGGCCATCACCAGCAAGCCCACCGACATGCCTCTTTTAAAACCGGTGGCTTTCAGCACCCAGGCTGAAGGAATGGCCATCACCAGGTAAGCAATGTAAAAAGCAAAGGCCACCAGGTAAGACTCGAAGTTGTTTAACTCGCAGGCGATTTTCAGGTAGGGAATCAGGACCGAGTTGAGCCAGGTGACAAAACCAAAAACGAAAAACAGCGCCCCGATAATGATGATGGGCTTATTTGAACTACTACAGGCCGGCCCTACTGCGGGGGCTGCAGATTTTGAAGCAGAAACATTTGTCATGTGTGAGGTGTAGGTGTTTTAAACGATACAGGAAAGTTTTTAATATTTAGGCAAGGGTGTAATTTCTGTTAACCCAGTGCAGCAATGCCTTTTTTTAGCTATCTAAACCAAAACAACATGCCTTGCCAAACTTAATCAGAATTAAATAATATACAAATTAAAAATTTATAAATGGGTGCGCCCAAAATACCCGGTAAAAGAAATAAAGCAATCCGGTTCAAACCTTGAAATTTAACTAAACTGCCCTACGCGTAATGCTTTAAAAAACGAGTAAGCCGGATATTTAATGAATCATTAAATTATTCCGGTTGGTTTAAGCTGAAGAAACGCCCGCAACACCGATTGGCCGGATGTAAACTATTCGATTTTTTAACGCAGATTGTCAGGCGAATGTAAAATCAGGTGCGCCGCTCAACTAAACTGCCGCGCGGTGGGCAGCATTTTTATCTTGGAAAAGCAACAGAAAGAGCACTACCACCACGGCCGCAATACCTGCCGGTATCAACCAAATCATTTGCCAGTTATGTCCGCCATCCGCTAACTGCCATTTATCTACAACCACACCCGAGATAAGCGACCCGATTAACATACCTACGCCGTAAGTTGCCAGCGTTATCAAACCTTGAGCCGCACTTTTAAACCGCTCGCCGGCCAGGTTATCGGTATAAATCTGCCCCGTTACAAAGAAAAAATCGTAGCAGATGCCATGCAGCACAATCCCCACGATCAGCATCCAGTAATTGGCCTCGGTATCGCCGAAGGCAAATAAAATATAGCGCAGTACCCAGGCCAGCATACCCAGCGCCAGCATTTTTTTAACGCCCAAATGTACAAAAAACAGGGGCATCAGCAGCATAAAAAGCAGCTCCGAAACCTGCCCGAAAGACTGCTTGGCCGCCGCCGAAGCCATACCTATTTCGTTCAGAAACGGGTTGGTGAAATTATAATAAAAAGCCAGCGGTATACAAATGGCCACCGACGAAAGATAGAATAATAAATACGACCGGTTTTTGAGCAGGCCCAGGGCATCCAGGCCCAGGATATCGGTTAATGAGGCTTTGCCGCCTTTTTTTACCGGGGGCGTAGCCGGCAGGGTAAAGCTGAAGACACCTAATACCGCCGAGGCGATGGCGGCCATTTTAAAAGTCAGTTCCAAGCTACCGTTCTGCTCCCAGTTTAAATAACCAATGGTAAAACCGGCCACTATCCAGCCAATGGTGCCCAGTACCCGGATGGGCGGAAATTCCTTACCGGGATCGCGCATCTGCCGGAACGACACTGAATTAACGAGCGCCAGGGTGGGCATATACAAAATCATGTAAATCAGAATAATCGGGTAAAAGCTATCAAAATCGGTAATCGAAGAAGCATGCCAGAGCAAAGCGGCGCCGGCCAGATGCAAAATTCCCAGGATGTACTGCGCCGAAAAAAAACGATCGGCAATCAAACCGATAATAAATGGTGCCAGAATAGCCCCGATCGACTGGGTTAGAAAGGCTACTCCCACCTGGGTAC
>JAQBNV010000636.1 GCA_028288395.1 Adhaeribacter sp.
TTACCATTCTCGAGCGCCGCCAGGGCATTCTGCAAGGCCGTACGGGTAGGATTATGGGTTCGGGAATATTCGTATCCCTGGTGGTCACCGGGCGAGCGCTGGGCGTAGGTAGAGGTTTGGTAAATAGGCGTCATGATGGCGCCGGTCGTTGGGTCGGGGTGTACGCCCGCGTGTATGGTTTTGGTTCCGAATTTCATAGTAGGTTTAACAGGATTAATGCGGTGCAAGTTACAGGATATGTCGCTAAGTTTAAAATGGCCGGCCGGAAGGAAATACGGGAGGAGTCGGGAAATATAATTCGCCTTTAATAGAAGAGAATATAACCTGATCGTCGGCAAATATATTTGCCGGAGTAGGACAGCACTTGGTTCGTATGCCTTCCAGCGTAAGCGGTTTTCTGCCGTAATCAGGGGAAAGTAGGCCAATTATTAAAAATTAACGTTTAACTTTCAACGTTTAACTTCAAACCCAACCCCAATTATAAGTGCTGAAAGAACTGATTAGTAAAAATGCTTCTGCTTTTATATCGATGTTGCTGCTGGTAGTAGTGCCGGTGCTGGTAAGTTCTACGCTGGCTTTTTACCTTTACCAATACCAGGCGGTGCTCGAGAGCCTGAATGCTGGCGGAACCATCTTGTACTTTGTGATAGTGGCTTTTACGATGGCTTTTGCGCTTACGCCCACCACTTTTGTAGCGCTGGTAACGGGTTATTATTTTGGCTGGCCCGGCTTTTTGGGGGTGGTGCTGGCGTATGGCCTCGCGGCGCTGGTGGGTTACGGGATCGCTCAACTAATCGACCACGGCAAGATGCTCTCTTTCCTGCACCGCTTTAAAAAAGTTGGTGCCGTTATGGACGAGCTGCGTGACCAGAGCTGGGGACTAATAATTTTAAGCCGTATTTCACCGGTGTTGCCTTTTGCTTTTATGACTTTTGTGCTTTCGCTCTTACGGGTAGACCGCACCAAATTTTTAGTGGCCAGTATGCTGGGCATGTTGCCCCGCACGCTTTTCTTTTTTTGGGTAGGTACGCAGGCTCAGAATATTATCACCCTGTTAAATGACCCCAGCGCTGGTAACGAAGGCAAAATATTAGTTATCGGATTAATAGTGGTTTCGCTGTTCGGGTTGTACTATATTTTTAACAAAGCGCTTAAAAGAGCACTGAGCCGGACGGCCGAAGAAAAAAATAGCAGATAACTTTTAACAAGCGCTTGCTTTTAATAAATAAAAGTACTTATATTTGTGCTCTCAAAAAGAGAAAGCTGGTCACGTAGCTCAACTGGATAGAGCATCTGACTACGAATCAGAAGGCTAGGGGTTCGACTCCCTTCGCGACCACACTAAATGTTAAAAAGGCCTGTAAATGAACGATTTACAGGCCTTTTTTGCATGCACATAAGCGTATTGAAAAAATAATCTTATGCATGTACTTATTGTTACATTGGGCTTGTTGTCTGATAATCGCATGATGAAAGTTATCCGTCAGCTTGACCAGAAATGGTATATAACGAATGTTTTACCCCGGACTCTGGAAAATACCATTTCCCATAATGCCATCATCGTATCGGAAGACATCTTCACATAAATGGCCGTGGAGCAGTTGCTGAAGCGAGCCGGCCATTTAGAGGGCATGTAAGGAAAGAGTTCCAGGAGGAACAGCAAGCCCTGGCTTGGTTAAAACAACCTATTGAGCTTGATTAATCAATAAATATTTCTAACAACCAAGTTATAACGGTTCAGACAGTGCACCCTATTAATTATTCTAATCTGGTGAATACCCTTCAATAGGCTATACAGGGATCATTAATCAATTTGACTACGGTGGCGCATTGATTAATGCCAAAGCTTTTTAGTTGTAAGATAATTGGAGGTGGGCGCTATTTTTAGCTTTATATTTATGGCGGATAAAACTCATGGCGGGCTTTTCGATAAACCGGCTAATCAAGGTAGCCAATAATACAACTACCCCCAAGGAAAGGCTGGATGCTAACCAGAAATTAAAACCAAAATCCTGTATCAGCACTGGTAGAAGGATAGCAATGCTAAGGTACTGGTGAACCAGGTACAGGCTAAAAGAAATCTCTCCTAAAAATACGGTAACCCGGTTAACGATAAAGCCCAGAAATCCATTTACATAAAGGATGAATAAGCTAAAGTAAATAGTAAGCATGAAAAAATAGGGTATAAAAGCCAGGTAGATATCCGCCTTCCCACCATCATCAAATAATGACAACTGGCACAAATAACAAATCCCCAGCAGCAGGTATCTGCGAGAGGTTACCCCATTGGATTTGATTTTGTAAAAAACAATGCCCGCCAGAAACAAAGGAAAATAATTGATGAGCGGCAGCCCTCTTTCCAGTAACTTATGTACCAGGGCGAAATGCTGCCCGAAATAAGGCGTGCTGTATAGTATAATAGGCAATAGGGTGATGGCCCCAATCTTTTCAATATGCTTTATTTTTTTTGCAATAAAAATAACCAGCATGTATAAATAAAACAACATTTCGACCAGCATAGTCCAGTAAGGGCCGTCAATATCGGGTACCCGGAAATATAACTGGAACATGGTCAGGTTGGCCAGGTATTGGGCCAGTAATCCCGAAACAGACTCCTCATTGGCTAGCCATTGGATGTATATTTTTTCTTTTCCAAGCCAGATATACCAAATAAAGATGAGGACAGTGGTAAAACTTACACAGGCCCAGTAAGTAGGAAATAATCGGGAAAGCCGGCTTACCGCGAATTCCTGCCAGCTCCTGGTTTTTTCAAGGGTCATTAATATAACAAACCCGCTGATAATAAAAAACAAATCAACACCCGTCACGCCCAATCCAAAACCATAATCCGCTTCGGCCCGGAAAATAGTAAAATGAAAAAAAACGACAAATAAAGCCGCTATTCCCCTTAATGCATCTAATTCTAAATATCTTTTGTTAGTATTACTTTTGTGCATTTTTTTTATCCTTTAAAATATTGCCGGCTGGGCATCCCAAAGTTGTTTCAGAATAACTAATATCAAATCAACTGGCTGAAAGGGAGGGGTTCCCGTTTTTTGAGATAATGAAATTTTAAGAATATGCTGTTTTTAACGGGCTTTTTCAGGTTTTTAAATTCAGCTTTAAACATCGCCATCAAACCAGCAGCAATTCCCGCGCCCATATTTTTTAAGCGACCTTCTTTAATTCCCCAAAGCAAGCCTTTAATAATAGTACTGATTAAAGTAAGCAGTAGGTATTGCCGCGGTGAGTTGAGATACAGGAAAAATATATCATTCCGCCGGCCAAAGAAATCAGCCCGGTATGATACCCGATTGGGGGGTTGGTAATGGTGGGCCGGGGCGGCCGTACCGGCTTTAATGTAATAGCCTGCTTCTAATAAGCGGATGCTAAAATCCCCTTCTTCGCCCATGTAAAAATATTGGGGCCGGAACCCGCCTAGCGCTAGAAATAAGTCGCGCTTTACGGCAAAAGCGGCCCCTATAAAGGAATGCAGCAGGTATACTTCATCTGAATCGGGCGCTCCCTTCTGGATGTCGTTGTCTTGCAGGATATTGATAAACGGAATAGCAATGGCACCGATGGCGGGCTGGTTAAAATCCCGAAGGGTATCCCGAATCATGAATTTATCTATTGCAATGGTATCATCATCCAAAAAAATAATGATGTCGGAGGACGCTCTTTTAGCGCCCTCATTCCGTTGATGTGATGGCCCCAGGCTCACCGCCGAACGAGCGTAGATATGTCCTGGAAAGTCGGTACGCATCATTTCTTCTGTGTCGTCAGTAGAAGCATCGTCCATGACAATAACTTCTACTGGTACCGATTGGTTTTTAATGGCGGTTATAGCTTGGTGAAGAAGCTCTTTTCGGTTGTGCGTTACAAAAACGACAGAGATGGGTTGGTGCTCCATTATAATGTTAGTTAATCTCTTGATAGTAGGTTAGTACAAAGAGGTAGTTGCAAAGCCCGATATCAATTTCATATTTATGTCCTTTTAAATCGGCCTTTCAGATAGTATTTAGGACAAAAATATAGAAATAAATCAAGTATTCAAATTATAATATATTAAGTTTTATTAATATATTAAATTATGTAATGGTGTTATATCCTTATCTGGTTAAGCTTAGTTTAATGGTGTCGGAAATGATGATACTGGCAGCTAAACTTTAGCATCAGCGAGGAAAAGGAGAGAAAAATATTTTTTAGCTTCTATAAAGATATAATATACTATATTCTGTATATTTGTAAAAGATTAAATGTTTGCTGTAATTTTAAAAAGCCCTAGCCGAATACCCTTCAATTATCAATATGTCCAACCCTTCTATTCATTATTAAAATCATTTATGTTTATCCCCAATTTTTCCTTCTGGTTATTAAAATATGCTGTCATATCAATGTTTTTATTAATCCAGGCGCCTTTATTACTATTTTCACCTATAACAACGAAAGAAAAAATTCAACTGCTTAAACAATGTTCTTATCCAATTGCTATCATAATAGGTATTTGCTTAATCGCCTTCGGTAACGTATTCTTAGGATTATTACTTGGGGCAGGAGCCTTAATTTTGGGTGCCCTGAGAGCTCAGTTCAATGGCTATTTCTAATCAAAAGACTATTTAAAGATTTAGTAAAACCCAAAATAGCCTGAGTTCTTACTGAAGAAAATGCCGTTGCAGCATGTAATAACCAATTTAATAGAACAATAATAAACTTAATACCTGTATACAATACAACTGTAACTTAAAACAACTAATGAAACTTTTAAAACGCGACACCCTTTTTCTTTTATTAGCACTCTTTACCTTTGTCGGTTGCGATAAAGAAGATTTTACGCCGCTTAGTCCTGAAAAAGAAGTTTTTATCGGACATTGGCAACTAACCCACATCACCCAGGATGGTACTCAATTTAATGCTATAAATGATAGCCGTATCGTAATTGAAAGAGGTGGTAGTAGTTTAGGTGATGGTACCTATGTCCTTAATTTATATTATCGCACATTAGATAAAACCCTACCATACGGATATTCAAACGGTGGAACGTGGGCGTTAAAAGATACAAATAAATTAGTGCTTAATGGGGACACTGATGCCCATTATAAGGTAAACAGCGTAACTTCTGATGCTCTAATCATGGAGCGACATGAAAAAGTGGTTAATGCCAATGGTAAATTTATAATGAAACACCGGGAAAATGCCATAAACTCAAATGATAGTGTTCATGTAATGACACCATCTCCGGTTATCTACACCTTCGAGAAGAAAAAATAAAGAATTTGGATTTAATCGGAAAACGAATAGCATTCAAGGTAACCTGAAGAAGGGAGGTTAGGTGATAGAGAAAGTAGTCTTTCTGTACAACTATAAACGGCCGTAGACGAGTGGTGTCTTATCCTGAAATCGGTTGACACAAATCGTCTCAAAAAACGACGGAATAAATAAAAAAGACTTGGCAGCACCAAGTCTTTTTTATTGAAATCCCAAACCTAGATATCTGTATCAAAAATCATCCTATATTATTCAATTCTGAGATGAGTATGGGATATTTTCCTATATGAACTTATCAGGCACTTATTATGATACTGCGTTTTGGAAAGGGTAATGCCATTATCAATTTCTGACAGGTCATTGGAGATTGTAAAATGAACTGTGTCAAGTTAAAGAAAAGGAAAAAAATACCTACTTTAACTTC
>JAQBNV010000003.1 GCA_028288395.1 Adhaeribacter sp.
TGCTAGCTATATTTCTATTGAAGACATGGCCGTTTATAATGCTTCTGCTGCTGCGGCCAATGCCGGAAAGATCGACCTGGTATATTTATACCGGCCCACCCCGACGGCCTTTGCCCATGCCTTAGTCGCACCAGCCACTGATGCACAATACCGCCCAGGAATAACGCTGCCGGCTGGGGTAAACAAAAACACTAAAATTACTAAAGCTTGGAACCTGAGAGACGCGCAACTTGAAAAGGATCGGGCATCAAATGTTTTTATTGATGATCGTGATTTTCAGGAGCTTAATTTAGATGATGCGCCTAATTACGCGATAAATATGAGAGCAGAATCGGGGGCTTGGGTTGAAACGGCAGACGGTAAGTACAGAGCTTATATCTATGTTAAATCGGTAAATAATACTAGCAAAAGTGCCGTAATTTGTATTAAGCGTTATGCTTTAAATTAACTTTTTAAATAGAAAATACCAGTTGATATTTAATTAGGAGCGAATATCCGGTAAACAGGAATTCGCTCCTAATTAAATATCTTACAGGAAGCGAGAGGGCTTGCTTCCTTTTTTACCAAATACGTCGCGTTAATTATATATGCAGAAGACTACCGTATTTATAATTTGCTTCGTTCTGCTGGTCGCTTTTATACGGTGTAGCAAAACCCAATTTTCGGATGTCAGCTTGGCCAAAGCCGCTTACCGGCAGGAAATAAGCCAGTACGGCATAACCTGGACTTTCGATAAACCAGTACAAAGCGGCCAGTTTATTACCGGCGACTGGTGGATAGTGGGTCCGGTAACGATAACCAAGATTACCCCGGTGCCCGGTCCAACACGCCCGGATGCTACCAACATTAAAATTAACCGGTGGGGCGATACCAGCCTGAAAACCGATACTACTATGCGCAACGGGTCCATGGTAGTGCTGAAAGTAGGAACAACCCAAAGCTACGATTCTCGGGCTGGGTCGTTCAGTCCGCGCGACATTATTAAATTACCACTAAAACTTGCGCCCAACCGGTCGCTCATTTCTTCTATCAGCAATGCCACGCTGCCCGTTGATAATTTTGCTAAAAATATCCTGCCGGAAAACGAAAAGAAATGCCAGGTGGTAATGAAGACGGCAGCCGTATTAACTTGTTTAGAAACTGTACCGCCCCGTGATGCTTTCCGTCCACCTTACGCCGGTACCGAAAAACCGATTTTTCAGGCCCGCAATATAAAATGGGATCGTTTGCCTAAACTAAAACCCGCCGGCGAAGTGCCCAATTGGGAAGAATTTGAACGCTATTTTCAGCGCCCCTGGCTCGACCACCTCATGAGTTGGGCGCAGCAGGAACTGGTTCCCAACGAGAATGGCCCAAACTATGGTCGCGAGCACGCCCGGTTGGTGTCAATGGCTAGTTTAATGGTTATGCTGGATGTACCGCAGCAGCAGAAAGAAAAGTTAACGGTAGAACTGATTCAGCGAGGTATCGATTTATATGGATTAGCACTTGCCGGCGGTTACTGGAACGAAGGCGGCGGCCATTCAAGCGGGCGCAAGTGGCCGATATTATTTTCTAGTATCATGCTGGACAACCCCAAACTTACGCAACTGCCTGAAACCGCCGTTTTTCATGAAGATGCCCAAACTTATTACGGCAAAGGCTGGTTCGGACAAAAAGCTTTGTATTGGATGGTAATGCACCACGGCAGGCGCGACCATTACGAAGAAAAGCCGCCGGAGCAGTGGGAGAAATGGGACAAAACTTCCGAAAGTTACCGCCTGTGCTGCAATGCCGGAGCCTGGACCGGCACCGCTTTGGCAGCTAGGTACATGAAAGCCATAAAACTGTGGAACCACGATGCCCACTTCGATTACGTTGACCGCTGGATGCGCCTGGATGATCCTTATGCCAGCGCCCGCGGCATCCATTCGCGTCCCAAAGCCGAAACCACAACTTTTGACCCTTTTGTAACCGCCATGTGGCGGGCACACCGCGATAATGCTCCTCAGCAGGAAATGGCTGGCAAGCCGCGGATGTGGATCTGGCAGGGCGACAAAGGTGCCTGGGTACCTAATCCACAATAATATAACCGAGCTGTTTACCAACCTGATTATTTAAACAGACTAATACTTTTTGAAATGAAAATATTCCACCACTTATGCAATACCCTGGCGCTTTTGCTGCTCACCACTTTTGTCGCAGCTCAAAACGGTCCGATTACTGCCGCCACCAAACTGCCAGCGCATCCGCGTTTGTTGCTGCTGGCCGGCGAGGAAGAGGCTATCCGGAAAAGCATAGCTGCCGATAAAACCTGGGAGAAAATGCACCAGGCCATAATTGCCGAAAGCAATAATATCCTGAATAAACCACCCGTAGAAAGAATCCAAATTGGCCGGCGTTTACTCGATAAATCGCGCGAAGCTTTGCGGCGCTTGTTTTTCCTGTCGTACACTTACCGCCTGACCCAGCAGCTGAAATATTTGCAGCGCGCAGAAAAAGAGTTATTGGCCATCTCGGCTTTCAGCGACTGGAATCCTTCGCACTTTTTGGATGTGGCCGAAATGACCATGGCGGTGGCTATTGGTTACGACTGGTTGCATAAAGACTTGTCTGCATCTGCCAAAACCGCTATAAAAGAGGCTATCCTGAAAAAAGGATTGGAGCCGTCGCTGGACCCCAAGTACAACAGTTGGCTAAAAGCTACCCACAACTGGAACCAGGTTTGTAATGCCGGTATGGCCTATGGTGCCCTGGCCATTTACGAAGATCAGCCCGAACTAGCCCGTAATATCATTAACCGGGCCATCGAAACCATCGTGCTGCCCATGCACGATTACAGTCCGGGTGGCGCTTACCCCGAAGGTTACGGTTACTGGGGCTACGGCACCAGCTTTAATGTTATGTTTAACAGTGCTATTGAAAAGGCATTCGGCCGGGATTTTGGTCTGAATAGTCAGCCGGGGTTTTTGAAAACTGCGGGTTACCTGCAAAATATGACCGGACCTTCCGGTAATGCTTTTAATTATTCCGATGCCGGTACCGGTGGGGAGTTGCAGCCAGCTATGTTCTGGTTCGCAAATAAATTAAAAGACCCGTCGGTGTTGTGGGTAGAGCGTAGCCGCTTGATGAGTAACGAGGCAAGCAAACTAAAAGATCGCCTGTTGCCGGCTATCATGATTTGGAGTGGCGGCATGGATATGAAAAATATTACGGTGCCCAAAGAAAAAGTATGGGTAGGGGCGGGCAGCGTTCCGGTGGCACTCATGCGCACCTCCTGGACCGATCCCCAAGCCATTTATGTAGGTTTCAAAGGTGGTTCTCCCTCGGTTAATCATGCCCACATGGATATCGGGTCTTTTGTGATGGAAGCGAATGGGGTGCGCTGGGCCATGGATTTTGGCATGCAGAATTACGAGTCGCTGGAATCAAAAGGCATTCAAATATTCGGCCGCAACCAGGAAGCCCAGCGGTGGGAAGTTTACCGGTATGCTAACCAGGTACATAATACCCTCACGGTAAACAACGAGCCCCAGCGCGTAGCCGGCAAGGCGCCAATTACCGGTTTCTCGAAGGTGCCTGCTTTTATGAGCGCTACTACCGATATAAGCGAAGTATACCAAGGAGCGCTGGCGAAAGCCAATCGAGGGATTGCTATTGTAGACCAGGCCTACGTAGTGGTGCGCGACGAACTGGAAACCTTGCCCCGCGAAAGTACCGTGCGCTGGACTTTACTAACCCCGGCCGATGTAAAAATAATTGGGAAAAACCGGGCCGAACTGACCCGTTATGGCAAAAAGCTATTCTTGCAGGTGCAGGAACCCGCAAATGTAACGCTACAAACCTGGTCTACAAATCCGCCCCGCGATTATGATGCGCCTAACCCCGGTACGGTGCTGGTGGGTTTTGAAGTGAAAATGCCCGCGCAAGCCAAAGGTACCCTTACGGTAATGCTAATCCCGGAAAACGCCGAAAAGAAAGTAAATAAAAAAGTGCCAGTCTTAAATAAATGGGGACAGACCGCTATCCCGGTCAAATAAGGAATAGAAAGGTTTCGGCTTTTTTCTTTTAAACGGCCTACCGCTGCTAAGCTTGCAGCACCAGGTTTAGAAAGCAGGATTTATCATCAGCTTAGGAAATTTAAAATAATGCGGCATCCAAAATTTATTTTTTTACTGGCAGTAGCGGGTTTGGGCTGGTCTCAATCGGTTTATAGCCATTCGCCGGCCGGGCTAACAAACAATATGGGCGTGCCTGCCCGGGGAAAAACCTCAACCGGCTTTGTTTCTCAAACCGTCTCGCAACCGGAGGCTAAAGTAAAAGCCAGCGCCGACCTGGAAACCATCCGGCAGCGCATTATCTCGGACTTGGTGGCACCCGCTATCGACGAAGCTGCTATTATCGGACTAATCAGATCTATTAAACCCGATGGGAGTTGGCCCGATATTAATTACCAGGATGTATCGCGCACCGGTTTTCAGCATAGCCGGCATTTGGAAAATATGCTGGCCCTGAGCCGGGCACTAAAAAAGTCCGGTTCAAAATTTTACGGAAATCCGGAAGTAAAAAAAACGGTTTCGACAGCCCTGGATTTTTGGTTGAAACACGATTTTATTTGCGATAACTGGTGGTGGAACGAAATGGGAACGCCCAATCTGATGATCAACACGCTGCTGGTGCTGGATACCGATTTAACCGAAAAACAGCGCCTGGAGGGGGTAAAGATCGCCAACCGGGCCAACTTATCCGCCTCAGGTGCCCGACCCGGCGGCGACCTGATTCAGATAGCCGGCATGCTGGGCAAACAGGGATTGTTCTCGCGCGACGAGGCCATTCTGGCAAAAGTAGTGCAGGTAATGGCCGAAGAAATTAAAGTTACCACCGGCCGCGGGCTTAAACCCGATTTAAGCTTTCATCACCGCACCGATAATGTTATTTCTACCTTAGCTTATGGCACCGGTTACGCCAACTCGTTTGCGTACTGGGCGGTAAAAATTGCCGGCACCAAATTTTCCTTACCCGAATCGGCCACCAAACTGCTTATCGATTATTTTCTCGACGGCATTTGCCAGTCGATGGTATACGGCCGGTATCCGGATCCGGGGGCAGAGAACCGGGGCATTACCCGGCAAAATGCTTTAAATGCAGCCAGCCCGGAACTAGCCCAAAACCTGTTGCTGGCTTCAAATTACCGGCGCGAAGAACTGGCCGGGATTGTAAAAATCCGCCGGGGCGAGCAGACGCCGGCTTTATCGGGTACCCGATATTTCTGGCACTCCGAATATTTTACCCACCAGCGGCCGGCTTATTTTGCTTCCGTCCGGATGCATTCTTCGCGGGGAAATAACATGGAAGAACCCCACAACGAAGAAGGTTTAAAAAACCACCATTATGCCGATGGTTCTAATTTTATTTCTTTAACCGGAAAAGAATATTTTAATATTTTTCCGGTCTGGGACTGGCAAAAAATACCCGGCACCACTGTAGTACAGAAACCCGAACTGCCGCACTGGAAACAAATAGCCCGTAAAGGACGCAGTAGTTTTGTGGGCGGCGTAACCGATGGCGAATTTGGGGCCGCTGCCTTCGATTTTATCAGTGTGCACGATCCGCTGAAAGCCCGCAAAGCCTGGTTTTTCTTCGCGCGGGAATATGTTTGCCTCGGAGCCGGCATCAGCGCTGAAGCCGATTACCCGGTAGCCACCACGCTAAACCAATGTTTGTTAAACGAGCAGGTGGTAGTAAAACGAAATAACCAGCAGGAGTCACTGTCGCCGGGAACGCGCTCCCTGGCAGGTGTTTCCTGGATTACCCACGATAATATTGCCTATATTTTTCCTGCGCCCACGGTGCTGCACGTACAAAACGCCGCCGCTACCGGCAATTGGCAAAGTATAAACCACCAAGCCTGGGCTACCAAAGAGGAAGTAAAAAAAGATGTTTTTAAAATCTGGCTCGACCACGGCACCAAACCAAATAATGCAGGTTACGCCTACACCGTGGTGCCCAATATCCAACCGGCCGCCGTAGAGGATTACCGCAAAAATTCCGGCATTAGTATACTGGCAAATACCCCCGACCTACAGGCTGTAAAGCATACCGGATTAAACCAAACGCAGGTGGTGTTTTACAAAGCCGGCAAAATAAAAATAAGTAAAGATCTGACCTTAATCGCCGAAAGCCCCGGTATGGTAATGTTAACCACGGGTAAAAAAGGCTTGGAAAAAATAGTGGTGTCCGATCCGTCGCGCCAACTCAAATCGCTGCAACTGGCGGTAACCAGCCGCTTCGAAGGTGCCGGCGAAAACTGGCAAGCTACCTGGAATAAGAAAAACAAAGTTAGCAACGTGCTGATTCATTTACCGGCGGCGGGCCTGGCCGGGCAAAGCGTGGTGCTGGAAATAAAGGAAAAAAAGCCCGAATAATTTTAAATATTTAAATCGCCGGTTTAGGAAGAAGCATTTATTCAAGAAGCATTTGGGAAGGGCCGAAGAAGGTGCAGCAGGGGGTGCGCTGTAGCCGGAATGATAAATCGTAATAATGCATAAATTTAAAAAGAGTTTTTGTCTGTGCCTGGGCGCGGTGCTGTTACTGGTTTGGGGGCAGGCCAGCGCGCAAAACGACAAAGCAAACGGGTACAAAGGCATCTGGTTTACATTGGGCCAATTTTCAGAATACGGCGATAAATATTCCGGCGGCCTGGGCACCTATACCGCTAACCACATTCCAATAGCCATCTACGCACCAGCGGTTAAAAAAACCTTTTTCGTGTACGGCGGCACCACCCGCGCCGATGCCAAACACCTGCTCATCATGCTGTCGTATTACGACCACCGCAAAGGCGTAGTACCCAAACCGGTTATCCTGTACGATAAAATGGGTGTGGACGATCCCCACGATAATGCTTCGCTGTCCATCGACGAAAACGGGTTTATCTGGGTGTTTGTGAGCGGCCGGAACACGTCCCGCCTGGGTCTGATATTCAAAAGCCGGGAGCCTTATCAGATTGATGCTTTCGATAAAATATACGAAGGCGATATGACCTATCCGCAGCCCTGGTGGTTTCCCGGGAAAGGTTTTGTGCATATGTTTACGCGTTATACCAAAGGCCGGGAGCTGTATTTTGCTACCAGCCCCGATGGTAAAACCTGGGCGCCAGCCCAGAAATTAGCCGGCATGGGTGGCCATTACCAGCTTACCAACCGGCACCAGAATAAACTGGTTTCGGTGTTTAATTACCATCCCGGCGGCAACGTAGACAAACGCACGAATATTTATGCCTTACAAACCAACGACTTGGGCAAAACCTGGCAAACCTTATCGGGCGAACCCGTCGCCTTACCTTTATCCGACCCGCAGCACGAAACCCTGGTAAAAGATTTTGCTGCCGAAGGGAAACTGGTATACCTGAACGACCTTAATTTCGACGAAGACGGGAACCCCGTGATGCTGGCCGTCGTCAGCCGCCACTTTCAGCCTGGTCCCCAGGGCAACCCGCACGA
>JAQBNV010000032.1 GCA_028288395.1 Adhaeribacter sp.
TGCAAGCTATCGACCCACGGCACACCAATCATAAAAGCAACTAACCGAAATATTTGTCCTAATAAATATTCAAAAGAAAGAGCATGAAACTGCCCGCTCGTGCTAGATACAACCAGCTCATTTAACCCCGAAATACTACCAAATTTGAGTAATATATAATTGAGCAGGGCAATAATGGCAATGAAGGCCAATAACATACCTCCCACATTTAAGGCCAGGCGCAAACCGTCGGAGGCGCCAATAGACAAGGCATCTATAAAATTAACCCCGAGCGATTCTTTATTAACCTGCAGATTGGTATTGATTTTTTCGGTTTCGGTCTCGGGTACGAGCATTTTGGCCAGCACAATCCCGGCGGGTGCGTTCATAATAGATGCAGTGAGCAGGTGCGCCGCAAATATGGCCTGTTGCGCCGGATCATTGCCACCCAAAAACGAAACATAAGCCGCGAGCACCCCGCCCGCAAGCGTTGCCATTCCGCCGGTCATCAAACACATCAGTTCCGACTTGGTCATGGTGTTGATAAAGGGCCGCACCAGCAAAGGCGCTTCGGTTTGCCCCAGAAATATATTACCGGCTGCTGACAAACTCTCGGCCCCAGACAAACGCATTCCTTTCGACATTACCCAGGCAATGCTGTATACTACCCGTTGCAATACACCTAAATAATATAATCCGGCCGAAACAGTAGAAAAGAAGATAATGGTGGGCAATACGTTAAAGGCGAAGATATATCCTAAACCACCATTTTCGGCCGGGTTAGCCAGGTTGCCGAAAAGAAATTGCGCGCCTGCACTCGAAAAACTAAGCAAGCGTACAAAAGCGCGACTAAAAAACTCAAAAATATTGGCAATGAACGGCACTTTGGTTACGAGTACCCCAAATAAAATCTGGATAAAAACCCCTACGCCCACCAGCCGCCAGTTAATTGATTTCCTGTTTGTCGAAAATAAATATCCAATACCTATTAATACCACCAGGCCCAGTAAGCCCCTGATTATTCCCATTATGTTTAGTCCGGCTAAAAGGCCCAAAAGTAGTTTTAATTCCTAATAAATCAAACAACCGACTTGCCCTCAGCTATAAATAAAATTATAAATAGAAAGAGTCTGACAGAGGTTAAAATCCTAAATTAGTGCCCACACTGCCCATTTATTATTGCAAGCAAAGGCATAAAAGCCGGGGTGGTCTAACAATTTTGTGAGAAATATTAGCCTTCTTTTGATAAAATTATTTACTTTGCAATTGTAATTTGCTTTCCTGCTTTTAAAGGATTGATTTATAAAGAAGAGGCGAGAGAATAGGCTCCGCGACCCTCTGGCAACCTCATCCAATTGAAAGGTGCCAAATCCTATCCCAGGAATGGGAAATATAAATTAATTAAAATGAAAAAAAACATCTCTAATCCTCATGTGCCCGCTAACTCCCAATCGGACAGCACCGGCCCTTTTCTGTCCTATAATTCAAATGTGGCGCTCTGCTGTTGTAGTTGTAGTGATAGGCGCTAACCACTGCACCGGCCATAGTTGGCATGCTGGTTTTAGCCAGCCCCGCACCGGCATTCCGATTAGAATACGATTTAACTAGTAAACCTAAAAAGTCATAAAAACATGTCCACGCAGAATCTTAGTTTTGAAACGCTTCAGTTACATGCCGGCCAGGAGGTCGATCCTACCACCGGTTCGCGTGCCGTACCTATTTACCAAACTACTTCTTACGTGTTTAAAAATGCCGAACACGGCGCTAATCTGTTTGCTTTAAAGGAATTCGGGAATATTTATACCCGCATCATGAACCCCACCACTGATGTATTCGAAAAACGGATGGCCGCTTTGGAAGGCGGCGTAGCGGGTTTAGCGGTTGCTTCGGGGCAAGCGGCGCAGTTTATTGCCCTGAATAATATTATGCAGCCCGGTGATAATTTTGTATCTACTTCCTATTTGTACGGCGGCACTTATAACCAGTTTAAGGTTGCTTTTAAGCGCATTGGTATTGAGGCGCGCTTTGCCGAAGGCGATAACCCTGAAAATTACGCCCGCTTAATCGACGAAAACACGAAGGCTATCTTTTTAGAAACCATTGGTAACCCAGGCTTTAACGTTCCGGATTTTGAAGCCATCGCGGCTGTAGCCCAGCAACACGACTTGCCTTTGATTGTAGACAATACTTTTGGCGCCGGGGGGTACCTGTTCCGTCCGCTGGAGCATGGCGCGCACATCGTGGTACAATCGGCTACGAAATGGATTGGCGGTCATGGCACCAGCATAGGCGGCATTATTGTAGATGGTGGTACTTACGACTTTAATAAACCTAAATATCCGCAGTTTTCCCAACCTTCCGAAGGTTATCACGGAATGGTTTTCGGCGAGGTTTTTGGCCCGAACGGTCCTTTCGGCAACATCCAGTTTATTATCAGAGCACGCGTAGAAGGGTTGCGGGACTTTGGTCCGTCTATCAGTCCGTTTAATTCCTTTTTATTACTGCAGGGCCTCGAAACCCTTTCGTTGCGTGTAGAACGCCACGTACAAAATTCGCTGGAGCTGGCTAAATGGCTGGAGCAGCATCCGCAGGTAGAAAGTGTAAATTATCCGGGTCTGGAAAGCAGCCCTTACCATACCTTGGCTCAAAAATACCTAAAGCGTGGGTTTGGCGCCGTGTTATCTTTTAATCTGAAAGGCAGCAAAGAACTGGCAACCAAATTTATCGACAGCCTGAAACTAATCAGCCACCTGGCTAACCTGGGCGATGCTAAAACCCTGATAATTCAGCCATCGGCCACTACGCACCAGCAATTAAGTGAGCAGGAACAGAAAAATGCCGGCGTTACCCCTACCCTGTTGCGCATTGCGGTTGGCATTGAGCATATAGACGATATCAAGGCTGATCTGGAACAGGCATTTCAGAAAGTAAAACTTTCGGAAAAAGAATTTTTATTTGCCGACGATTTAAAATAGTTAATCTTCAAAAAACGAAAACCACCAACGTTTTCTCCCAGCATCATTCCGGCCAGTCCGTTGCCGGAATGATGTTTATCCTTAAGAATTGACGAACAGCATGCCTCAGGAAATATTTAAGTACCCGTACCCTTTTGTGGTGGAAAGCGGGCAAACTTTACCCGAAATTCAGATAACGTATAATACTTACGGGAATTTAAATCCTGAAAAAAATAATGTAATATGGGTATGCCACGCTTTAACGGCCAACTCCGACGTACTGGAGTGGTGGAAAGGTTTATTTGGCGAACAAAATTTGTTTAACCCGGAAGAACATTTTATTATTTGCGCGAATATTTTAGGTTCCTGCTACGGCACGACCGGCCCTTTAACAGTTAACCCGGCTACCGGCCAGCCCTATTACCAGGAATTTCCGCCTATTACTATCCGGGATATTGTAAAAGCCCACGACCTGTTGCGGCAACATTTGGCGATAGATCAGATTCATACCGTTATCGGCGGCTCGTTAGGTGGCCAGCAAGCCGTAGAGTGGGCTATTCAGAAACCCCAGCACATCCGCAACCTGATTGTAGTAGCCACCAATGCGTTCCATTCGCCGTGGGGTATTGGCTTTAACGAAGCCCAGCGCCTGGCCATTTTCGCCGATGAAACTTACTACCAAAACAAGCCCGATGGGGGTCGAAAAGGTTTAAAAGCTGCCCGGGCTATGGCCTTATTGAGTTACCGGAATTACGATACCTACACCAAAACCCAGTTCGAAAACGATTTATCCAAAACTGATAATTTCCGGGCGAGCTCCTACCAGAATTACCAGGGCGAAAAACTGGTAAACCGCTTCGACGCCTATGCTTACGTTTCGCTGAGCAAAACCATGGACTCGCATAATGTGGGGCGCCAACGGGGCAGCGTAGAAGAAGGCCTGGCCCTGGTGAAAGCCAAAACCCTGGTCATCGGTATTAGTTCCGATGTCTTATTTCCGGTTTCGGAACAACGCTACATGGCCCAGCACATCAAAAATGCCTCTTACCAGGAAATTGATTCGTTTTATGGCCACGATGGTTTTCTGATCGAAACTGGCCAGCTTACCCAATTAATAGAAGCTTTTTACGGCGTACCCGTAGAAAAATAAAGATTATGCATAAAAACTTAAATATTGGTTTATTTGGCTTTGGCGTAGTGGG
>JAQBNV010000038.1 GCA_028288395.1 Adhaeribacter sp.
AGCAGGCCCAGCAGCAGCTTGGGGGCATAGGCAGCCGTGCCTTTGCCGCTATACTTACTGTAAGTGCTCTTTAACTCAAGCTTGTCTGTTATATCTACTACAAAGCGAGCCAGATGCTCCTCTGGAAGCCATTCCTCTACATCATAAGGCATCAGCACAACCTGATTGGAAGCGCCCTGAAAGTGTTTCATAGCCTAAAAAAGAAAATTATCCAACATTAACAAACCTAAGTCCGACAGGCTCCTAGGGAAAGATTTATAATTTGGCAGTACTGGATTTTCCGGCTACTAATTTTACATCCAGGGCAAAGGTGTCTTCAATAATTTTATCGGCAGCGGTTCCGATTATACCAGACCGGAATTTAATATCGTACTTAAGGCGATCTACAATTACTTTAGCCGTGGCTTCAGTAGTGTTGCCGTTCATTTTTACAACCACCGGAAAAGTAATCGGGTGGGTAATCCCCTTAATTGTCAGGTCGCCGGTAATATTGTAATTAGCTATTCCTCCTTTGGCTTTACCCACGGGAGCAACTTTGGTAATGTTAAAAGTAGAAGTTGGATTTTTTTCTACGCCAAAAAAATCATCCGATTTCAAGTGAGTCATCAGCCGGGCATTTTGTTCCACTTCTGTAATCGAGCTCATGTCCATCACAAAATTACCCCCCGTCAACTTATTACCGTCCAGGGTTAAAGTTCCTTTCGATAATTTAAGGTTACCGTCGTGGCCACCTCCTACTTTCTTAGCCGACCAGGTAATCGTACTGGCAGCCGGATCGACGGCCAGCGTAGTAGTGGCTTTAACCGGGGTTTTTACTTCTGTTTTTTTGATTGGATTGCCTGTCGCGGAAATTTCGGTTTGAGCAAATAATAAGGCCAGAGCCAGCACTCCTGCAGCGATAGAGGTTGTTTTCATAAGGGGATTTTTAGAGTTTGTAAATATTTATAAAATAGACAGAAAAGAAGATACAAGGTTTAATTAGCGGATAGTTACTTTGTGTCTTTTTTCCTTAATTTAATATATTTTCGGAATAAAACAGCACTTTTTCTATTGTGCCTGGTCGGCTAATATTAGAATACAAGCAGCTTTGTGCAAGCAGGTGATTTGTAAAATTAAAACTGTGCGTTAAAGACTAAGAAATAAACCTGGCTTGATTTCCCAATCAAGCCAGATAGTTCAAAAACCGACTGGTACTATTTGGCCCGGTTTAAAACACTTTCTACCGGTTGGCCCTGAAAAGTAGAGGTTAGTTTCAGGCTATCTCCGGCCAGGGTGCCGCGGAACGGAACCGGGTTAGGACCGAAAGAAACAGTAAAGTGCAACTCATTACCCGTAATTTTCCCATCCGATATCGGCATTTCACCTCTCGGGGTAACCACTGTACCAGTTAAATTTTCGCCGGCCGCAATTAATTTCAGCGTTACATCGAACTGGCTCAGGCGGCCATTCCAGGTGCCAGTTGCATTAGCAGGCATGCCTAATACATTAGCTTGATTTGTACTATCCGGCGTGGTTACTGGAGCCTGGTTAATGTCAGGGGAACCACCAGGTGCGTTGGCTGGAAGTTGGAATTGTCCAGCTCCACCGGCTGGCATTTGTCCCGATGCTCCGGCTGGTTTTTGCATCTGGCCCTGAGCAGGTGCAGCACCTTGGCCACCGGCTGGCGCAGTACCCCCTTGCTGACCGGTAGGTGCTTCCTGCGCAGCGCCGCCTTCGCCGCCACCTTTCATGTCGTCGTTGTTAACCGATTTCTTTCTCCGGCGGGTTGGCTCGGCTGTTATTTTACCTAACCGGTAGCTAAAGGTCGCCCGGAAACTCAGGTTGTTCATCACGTTGGTACTCCGTTGGCTCAGCAACGGCGAATCCAATTCATTCTTCATTTTAATAGAGCTGCTCAGGAAGTTTTCGGCTCCAATGCCAAAGGTTCCTTTTTTATCGTTGAAGCTCTTGCGGAAGTTTAAGCTATATATACCAAAACCACCTTGGGTACCTTGTAACTGCACCTGACGAGCCCGGTAAAAACCAAAACCCTGCAAACCCCAACCACTTCCCAGGTTGTAATTACCCATCCCCCGGATATTAAATACCCAGCCTTTGTTGCTGGCCCGGTAATTTGGGTCACTTACATTATTATCTAAAACAGAGTAATAAGAATCAGTGCCGGCATTAAAGCTTAATTTATCCGAAATAGTCAGGTTACCGAAAATGCTGATACCGTAAGCATCTTCCTGCCCGATATTCTGAAAAGTAGTGCGGATGGCGCCCGGCTGAACATTATAGCTTAAAGGGTCGGCCACGGTATCCCGGATACTCTGAATGGCATTATTTGTGTTGCGGTAATAGGTCGAAAAGTTAAGCGAAGACTTATTTATATAGGTATTATAAGCCAACTCAAAGTTGTTTGTAAACTCCGGGTCCAAGTATTGATTACCAATGGTTACGCTCAAAGGGTTGGTAGCCTGCGGATTAGGATTCAGGAATTGCAGTGAAGGCCGTTGGATACGGCGGTTATATGAAACCTTAACTGTATTTCCTGCTTTTAAACGCTGGGAAAGGTTTATACTGGGCACCAAAACCCCATAAGACGGTATAGCTACTTCACCAGCCTGACTGTTTTTAAAATCCGCAGTTATGGTTGTATATTCATAGCGGGCACCTGTTTTTAGGCTGAATTGCGATGGAGTAGTTAAGGTATAAGAGGCATATCCCCCGGTAACATTTTGGTTATAATTAAATATATTACTTAATACCGCATTGGGATCTTTAACGTAACTGCCATTCGCCCCGGCTGCATTAAACGTTTCGTAATCACTGGTTACCTGGCGTAAAATCTGTTTTCCGCCTAACTCTACCAATTGATTTTTGCCGATTGGATTCTGGTAATCAATTTGGATGGTGCTTTCCTGGTTAAAACTTTCATTAATATTTTTTAACCGACGGTCCAGGGTGGTCAAGTCACTGTTAAAAATATCGTTGAAAATATTGTTCGTCCGATTGTTGCGGCTATACTGGGTTAAAACACTAAACTCCTGCTGTGGCTTGGCAAAAGTGTGGGTATAGTTTAAGTTGATATCTACCGTTCCGGAATTATCGGTAACTTCTACATCTCTTAATGATCTAAAAGTTTGATCATTTTGAATACGGATCCCGGTCAGATTGTTCTGTTGATTGTTCCCGTTCCGGACCCCGTACTGAATAGAAGAAGAAATAAAATTGTTTTTACTTATGTCGTAATCTATGCCAAAAGTATAGCGGCCAAACATTCCCCGGTTTTCCGTGTCGGCTTCCTGGATATTGGTTGTAGCCAGATTCCCGCTGCGATCTTTTGTAATTTGGGTATTTTCGAAGCTACCCGTGGTGTTGTACATGGCCCGGCCGAAGCCACCCAGCGAAAAGCCCATTTTACCTTTGCGGTAACTGCCGTTCAGGCCCAGGTTAGAACCCCGTAAGCCAGCGCCGGCATCAATATTCAGGTTGCCGCCTTGTAAGGTGTTTTTCTTTAGTACAATATTAATAATACCGGCCGAGCCTTCTGCGTCGTACTTGGCCGAGGGCGAAGTAATTACTTCTACCTATTTAATTAAATCGGCCGGAATTTGTTTCAGGGCATCGGCTACACTGCCTGCCGTAATAGTGGATGGCCGGTTATTAATCAGCACTTTAATATTCTGGCTGCCACGCATGGTTACATTACCGTCTAAATCTACTGATAACATAGGTACTTTGCGTAAAACATCCGAGGCATCGCCGCCGCGGTTACTTATATCGTTTTCGGCATTGTAAACGGTACGGTCTACTTTTTCTTCGAACATGGCGCGTTGGCCCTGCACCTCAACCTCTTTCAGGGCCGTAGCGCTGGCATTGATCCGGATGGCGCCCAGGTTTACATCGTTGTTGCGGTTGGTTACCTGTACGTCGTCAATATAGCGGGTCTCGTAACCAATAAAAGAAACGATAATCCGGTATGTGCCCTGCCCTATTTTGGGAATGGTAAATTTTCCTTTCTCGTCGGCCAAAGCCCCGTCAAGGGGTTTGCCGGAATTCGGATCGGCCAGGGTAATGGTGGCAAAACCCACAGCTTGCTGGTTGGTGGCGTCTATAACCGTACCGGTAATGTTGCTATTGCCCCGGGGAGCAGCCGTTCCGGGCAGGGTATAGCCGGCAGCGTTGCCAGCTGGAGCCTGGGCCAAAGATACTTGGGCTGATAAAGCCAAAGCAATTAATGGTAACAGGGTAATACGATTTTTCATAATTCTAGAAATGGTTTTTTTAAAATGGCAAAGTTTAAGCAGTCAAATCAGTAGTCGGTAAATGTCAGATAATAATTATCAATCCTTAAAGCAAAACTCGGTTTTAAAGTAAATCTGTCGTTCTGGAGGATTTTTCATTACAAAAAAACCAATTAAAATCCGCCATTGTTTAAATATTAGACGAAACGGGTAAATAACTCGACGATCCGGCTAATTCTAAGACAATTGGGTTTGGCAGAAGTTTAAATGGCAACTGTCGATAATAAAAGCCGATGGGTATAAAATAACGCTTCCTTCGAAAATGATAGAACCGAATTTTACCTACCTTTAATTTTATTCTTTTATAAATAATCCATGCAATCTTTTTTTTACCGTAACCGGGTCTTGCTGCTGCATTTTTCGTTTTGGTGGGTATATCTCTCCTTTTTGCTCTACCAGATCAGCCAGTTCGGGCAGGGCCACAATCACAACTGGGGCCACGCCCTGGTGTTTGGGGGCACGCAATTGTTTTTTACCATGCTCATTGCTTACCTTAATTATTTCCTGTTTTTACCCCGGTGGCTGGCCCATAAAAGTTTTGGCCGTTATTTGCTGGAATTTCTTATTCCATTTTCTATTCTGGTAACCACCAGGGTACATTTGCAACGCTACCTGGCCGATGGGTATACTTACAAAGAAGGCTTTTTTTATTCTACTGTCTTTATTGTTCAGATTATAGCGGGCACCCTGTTTATTGTCATATTTATAGGAATGCTGCGGTTTGTAAAAGATTGGTTTGTGCTGGAAGCCAAAAAGAAAGAAGTTGAAAACGAAAGATTAATAGCCGAGCTTAATTTTTTGAAAGCCCAGATAAATCCGCACTTTTTGTTTAATACCCTGAATAATTTATATTACCTGGCTTATACCCAATCGCCCAATACGACCGAAGTAATTGAAAAACTTTCGCAGATGATGCGGTATATGATATATGATTCTAACCACGACAAAGTGCCGCTGCGAAAAGAAATCGCCTATATGCAAAATTATATAAGCCTGGAGCGCTTACGTTTAAACGATCAGATTCCCATTAATTTTGAAATAAAAGGTAATCCGCAGGAAGTTTTGGTGGTGCCTTTGATATTTATTACGTTCCTCGAAAATGCTTTCAAACACGGTGTCAGCAATAATAATCCCGGGGCCTGGGTAAATATTTATATCGAAATTAAAGGGCAAGAGTGCATTTACCGCGTAGAAAATAGTAAAACTACGAATAGCCAGTTAATTTCGGGTGGAAAGTCGGGTATTGGCTTGCAGAACATGAAACGCCGCCTGGAATTAAGTTATCCGAACCAGTACAAGCTGCAGGTAAAAGACCAGCCCGAACGGTACGAAGTGCAATTAAACCTAAATTTGTCGTGAGCCTCAATTGCCTGATTGTAGAAGATGAGCCATTGGCCCGTAACCTGCTCGTGGAATACGTGCGCAAGGTGCCTTATTTAACGCTGATAGATGCGCTTTCCAGTCCCTTAGCAGCCCTGGAGGTACTCCACAAAAATGAAATTGAAATTTTATTCCTGGATATTCAAATGCCGGAAATTACCGGGATTACATTGTTAAAAATTCTTCAGAGAAAA
Organism: Adhaeribacter sp.; assembly: GCA_028288395.1. Classification (GTDB taxonomy): domain Bacteria; phylum Bacteroidota; class Bacteroidia; order Cytophagales; family Hymenobacteraceae; genus Adhaeribacter. Next base: position 5,864 of record JAQBNV010000038.1, read on the forward strand.
CCCCTGGTTATTTTAACTACGGCATACTCGGAGTATGCCTTGGAAAGCTACGAACTGGATGTGGTTGATTATTTACTAAAACCCATTACATTCGACCGGTTTTTGCGGGCCGTAGACAAAGCCAGCCAACGTCTAACACCTGTCCTAACCCACCAACTGCCTATCGAAAACCTAAAACCTATGGTAGACCAGCCGCCCGCTTTTGTATTCGTAAAAGACGGCACTAAACTGGTAAAGGTACGGTGGGATGATATTTTGTACGTCGAGGGCCTAAAAGATTATGTGACTATCCATACCCGCCAAGGTAAAATCGTTACGCTGCAAAGGCTAAAAACGCTGGAAACCCAATTGCCAGCCCACCGGTTTATCAGAATCCACCATTCTTTTATTGTAGCGCTTGAAGGGATTGATGCCGTACATAAAGACAAAGTACAGGTTGGCAATATTTACTTACCGATTAGCGATACCTACCGGAAGCCTTTTAAAGATTTGATCGACTGCAACAACATTCAGCCGGAATAATTCCAGAATAAATATTAGGTAATATTTTAGAAAAAGGAGCCAGGAATGGCTAAAACAAAAATACCCGGCTAAATTACCAGGTATTTTATTAATTTATTATCGTAATAATTTAACCATATTAGCTGTGTTTAACTGAGCTTAAAAGGTTATTGCGCTGGTCCAGAATATTCTGGAATGTCTGGAAATTTATTTGCGAAAAAGAAGTTTCTTCGTTATAGGTACGTCCACAAACATTGCTATTTTTTTCTTCCGGCTTGTTAATTGAAGACTCGTTCTTCCCGCTTTTCTCGTTCACCCAATTATTTGTTTTCATAACCCTTAAGCTTAAAAAGTTTTTAAATTTTGATCTAAATAGATGATTTAGCTACTATTATACATATTTTAAGACTCATTAGTTACATCAGTTTAAAATAATTTACAAATATATGTATAAATAATGCTATTTATGTATTAACACGTACTAACATTTTATAATTTTTATGCATATAAATCCTATTTATAGGTATTAATCACGGGCTTATACGTAAAAAATTAAATATACCTGATAGTACCATTCAGGTTAACACTGTTTAGCTAGGCAGGTAATTTTTATGCTGGTGTGCTATTCATAGCACACCAGCTGTTAGCATATAATGCATAAATAATCTAGGCAGAAGCCAGACCAAGCTTTCGGCTTTATTCAAAAAGGTATCATTTGTATCTTTTTACAAATCCGTAGGGTTATCCAGCTTAGCTATAATCTTTTTTACTTCGGTATTGGTGTGGGTTAATTTAGATTGGCAATAGCCAATTAAATCAGAGGCTCGTTTTACTTTTTCGGCCAAATCATCGATTGGGATATTCTCGTTTTCCAATTCGTTTACCAAGTCTGTTAATTCTTCCAATGCCTGCTGGTAAGTAAGATTTATTTGCTCATTCATGGTTTTAAGACGTTTTACCAATTACCTGACTTTCTACTTCTCCGCCGGTAAACCGGGTCTTTATTACTTCACCTGGTTTTAAAGAATTTACATCGGTAATAGCTTTGCCGGCGCGGTAAACAATAGCGTATCCCCTTTTCAGAATATTATGCGGGTCGAGGTGATTTACCGATTGCTGGTAGTGGCGCAGTTTAAACTGTTCTTCCTTCAAGCGGTTATCGGCATTGCAACTAAGGTTAAATTTATGGGTTAATAAATTTACTTTCTCCTCCTGCATTCTTTTCTCGGCCAGCATAATGGTGGCATTCATCTGGGTACTCAAAAATCGTTGTTCCTGGTTCAGTAAGTCCTTGGCCTGACTAATGATAATGGTTTTGCAGGCATTTAAGATTAATTCCTGGGAAATTAATATTTCGTTTGTTTTAAGCACCAGCTGTTTTTGCAACTGCTGTAACTTTTCGGTAAAAATTTGGTTATGGGCTACAATGCTGGCAGCTGCTTTGGTGGGTGTTTTGGTTTTTAGTTTAGCCATTAAATCACAAACCGATTCATTTTTTTCGTGACCTATGCCGGTGATAATGGGTAAATGAAACCGCGCCACCGCCCGGGATATCAAATACGAAT
>JAQBNV010000067.1 GCA_028288395.1 Adhaeribacter sp.
CCTATTCCGGCAAAAGAATCTGAAGAGGAAAAGCCGCAGGAATAAAAATAAATGCCTTTATCGGATCTGATAAAGGCATTTATTTTTATAGTGCTGTCTAAATTAATTGCGTTTGTTAAGCTCGTCCCGGATTTTAGCTGCTCTTTCGTAATCTTCTTTTTCCAGCGCGTCGTCCAGTAATTTATTAAGTTCATCTACCGACACATCTTTTAAATTACTTTTGGCTTCAGCGCTGATGGTACTACCAGGAGTGGCTTCTATTTCGTCGTTTTCTTCGTCGTCATCCTCTTCCAAATCGCTTAAAATAATGCCAGCTTCTGACAACACACTTTCTACGGTATAGATGGGCACACCAAAACGAAGGCCTATGGCAATGGCATCGGAAGGCCGCGCATCCAAATCAAAGTGGCGATCGCCGTCTGAACACACTATTTTAGAGTAAAAAACCCCCTCTTTCAAATCCGAGATTAATACCTCCAAAACATTTACCTGCAGGTGCTGGGCAAAGGATTTAAATAAATCGTGGGTTAAAGGCCGGTTCGGACTTATCTTTTCGATCTGAATGGCAATGGACTGCGCCTCGAACATGCCAATGATTATAGGTAAGCGGCGATTGCCATCTTTTTCGCCAAGTACCAGTGCAAAGGAACCGGTTTGCGATTGGCTCGAAGATAAGCCTAATATTTCTAACTGAATTTTTTTCACTGTTTCGATTCTATTGATTCAAAGCTTTTGCTGCTTCCGTTAATTTTGGTAAAACCTCCGCAACATCTCCCACAATCCCGTAATCCGCAGCCTTAAAGAAAGGGGCTTCCGGATCCTTATTTATAACCACAATTACCTTAGAGGAGTTAACACCCGCCAAATGCTGAATAGCACCGGAGATTCCGGCTGCAATATACAAATTTGGGCTGATGGTGATGCCGGTCTGGCCCACGTGCTCGTGGTGCGGCCGCCAACCCATATCGGAGACTGGTTTAGAACAAGCAGTAGCTGCGCGCAGGGCTTCGGCCAGGTCTTCGAGTAAATGCCAGTTTTCTGGTCCACGCATACCCCGACCACCCGACACTACTTTATCCGCTTCGGTCAGCAATATTTTCCCCGTTGCCCGGATGGTTTCCTGCGGTGCGCCCGCCAGATCTGCTTCAGTAAAAGCAACCTGTAATGGTTCTACGGCCGCGCTACCTTCCTGCTCCCCGATATCAAAGGCATTTTTCTTTACGGCTATTATTTTAAAATCGGCCGTTAATTTTACGTCGGCAAAAGCTTTACCGGAAAATACGCCGCGGCGCACCGTTAAAGTTTCGCCGCTTATCACGGGTAAGGAAACAACATTGGTAGCCAGGCTAGCGTTTAAACGTACCGCTAAACGGGATCCTATGGCAGCTCCAATGGTGCTGTTAGCTAAAATAAGTACTTTCGCCTGGCTGGTTTGAATGGCCTGGGCTACAACTTTAACGTAGGCAGAGGCCACAAAATCTTTTACCTGCGACTCGTTATTAAAATATACAACTTTAATCCCTTGCCGCCCCAGGGCCGAAAGGCTGTCGGGGTTAATATCGCCAATAGCCACGGCGGCAACGGAGATTCCTAATGCTTCGGCCACCTGGGCTCCGTAAGAAGCTACTTCCAGCGACGACTTTTTAATCTGCCCATCCGCACATTCAATTAAAATCAATACCGCCATAGTCTATATTATTTTCGCTTCGGTTCTTAATAACCTGATTAATTCGCCTGCATTGGCCGGGTCAATCAGTTTTACCCCTGATTTTTTCTCGGGCAAACTATAACGTTCATAAATAGTCCCGGGCTGGGCATCAACGGGTTCTACCACTTTCAACGGTTTGGTCCGGGCCGTCATGATGCCCCGCATGTTGGGTATACGGGGTTCGGCCATGGGTTGCTGACAACTGGCTACCAAGGGCAAATCAACCCTGATTATTTCTTTGCCGCCTTCAATTTCTCTTTCGAGGGTGGCAGTGTTGCCGGTTACATCCAGCTTAATTGCCGGCACAATGGCGGGCAGCCCCAATAATTCCGCTACCATGCCGTGTACCTGGTAACCATTATAATCCACGGATTCTTTCCCCATCAAAATGAGGTCGAATGCACCTTCCTGGGCGTAATGGGCAATTTGCCGGGCCACAAACAAGGCATCGGCCGGCCTGGCATTTACCCGGATGGCATCATCGGCCCCTATAGCCAGGGCTTTTCTTATATTTGCATCGGAATCTGCCTCCCCTACGTTTATCACCGTAACTGATCCGCCCTGCGCTTCTTTCAGTTCAATGGCGCGGGTTAAAGCGTATTCGTCATAAGGATTTATAACAAATTGAACCCCTGAGGTATTAAAACTTTTATTGTCAGGCGTAAACGTAATTTTTGTGGTGGTATCCGGAACGTTACTTATACAAACTAATATCTTCATCCTTGAAATATTACGTTATACCTATTAATTTGGGCGAAGTTAAATAATTTTATATCAAATAGAAATGACACCTACCCGATTAGACCAACTTTTAGCGTTTTATAAAGAGGATCCAACCGATGCTTTTACGATTTACGCATTGGCCACCGAATATTTAAATATAGATACGCAGAAATCAAAAGAATATTATGACCTCCTGCTCGCAGAGCATCCGGATTATGTAGGCACCTATTACCATGCTGCCAAACTATACGGTGCCCTGGGCCAAAAAGATGAGGCGGAAAAAATTTATAAAAAAGGCATGCAAGTAAGCCGACAGGCCGGCAACATGCACGCATTCTCAGAATTACAGCAGGCTTACAATAAATTTATGGGCCTGGATTATGAAGATGATTAATCCAGACAATTAGGGAGCTATTTAAAAAAATAAATATACTCCTTCTGGAGAGCAGGCCAAGCCATATTTTAAAATATTCTTCAACCGTCTAGAAGGTCCTCAACTGAATTTCAATCGGATTATTTTAGAAAAAAGACCACTTCTTTATCAGGTAATTGGTTCTTTCGGTTTCCAAAAAATTGTTTAAGCCTGGTATACGTAATTATTTTCTACCCTTATTATAAGGTCGGTTTAGTTTCTTAATAAAAATATTATTCATTGCCTTCCAGTGTCACGCGTGAAGGCGTATCCTGGCCCGAAATAATACTGGCCGCTCCTTTG
>JAQBNV010000083.1 GCA_028288395.1 Adhaeribacter sp.
AAAACGATTAACTTTGAGCATGCAACAATTAAGTGTCAGGCATTTACTCGGAATAAAAGATTTAACCCCCGCCGATATTGCCTTAATTTTTGACACGGCCGACAACTTTAAAGAAGTACTTAGCCGGACAATAAAAAAAGTGCCATCGCTGCGCGATATTACTATTGCCAACGTTTTTTTCGAGAATAGTACCCGCACCCGTCTTTCCTTCGAACTGGCCGAAAAGAGATTATCGGCTGACGTAATAAATTTTTCGGCCAGTGGCAGCTCGGTAAAAAAAGGCGAAACCCTGCTGGATACGGTCAACAATATTCTGGCCATGAAAGTCGACATGATTGTGATGCGCCACGCGAGTGCCGGCGCGCCGCATTTTTTGTCGCGCCACATTAAGGCCAATATTGTTAATGCCGGCGACGGTACCCACGAACATCCGACCCAAGCCCTGCTGGATGCTTTTTCTATCCGGGAAAAATATGGCGAAGTAGCTGGCAAAAAAATAGCCATTATCGGTGACATTCTGCACTCGCGGGTTGCCCTTTCTAATATTTTTGCCTTAAAAAAATTAGGCGCTGAAGTAATGGTTTGCGGCCCTATTACCTTATTGCCGCGCTATATTGCCCAATTGGGCGTGCTGGTAGAATTAGATATTAGAAAAGCCCTGGCCTGGTGCGATGTGGCTAACGTGCTGCGCATCCAGTTAGAACGGCAGCAGATGAAGTATTTCCCGTCGCTGCGCGAATACACCTTATACTATGGCATCGATAAAAAACTACTCGACAGCCTGAATAAAGAAATTACCATTATGCATCCGGGCCCTATAAACCGCGGGGTTGAACTCAGCAGCGATGCCGCCGATTCGCATCATTCTATCATTCTGAACCAGGTAGAAAACGGCGTTGCCATCCGGATGGCGGTTTTATATCTACTCGCTTCGCAGGTTTCCTAGACACATATATATCCGGCTCTGTTTAGGTTTTTAAAACGATGCTGAAAAAAACATGAGCAAAATTCTTATTTAATATTTGGTTGCATCATCATTACGAACTCGCTAACTGCCGCTAGCTTCAAGATTAAGGAAGCAAACTGCTCGCCTACGACCGTAGCCTATTTGATTCTACCATCTGCAAGTAAATAGTTAGCGCCGCTATTTACCTCTTGCTTTTCTATACTCAATTTTTTATATCAGCAACGAAAGGTACTGCTGAATTAATATCTATAAGAAATAAAACGCCGCCAAGCATTCGCCAAACTAACCCCTAAAATAATAACATAAAAGGCTAAAAGCGAAGGAACAGTCCCCTTGTAAGAACCGCAAGGTGTAGAAAATATTGCCTTACTGCCAGACACAGCAAGCACCTTTACACCCTGCTGAATTCCTCCTCCAAGAGAGCTTTACTTCGTAATTAGTAGCTTTCCTGATGCACCTCCCTTCAAAAGCTAATTTAGCAGTATAACTTAATTTAAATTATCGGTTTCCCGGCTACACTTTGCTCTTGCAGCACTTCTCCCGAATCTTCTTTAAAAAATTACCAATCGTAAATTCTTCCTGTAAGGCATTATTTTCAGTTAAACTGAACAAAAATTATTCAGATAAGAGACTATTAAACCGGCAGGCCTCCTTTATTATAAATAACTAGCCATAAAAGCAGCCCTCCTATTGCCCCTGACTATGGTTTTGATTCTTATATTATGCATTAATATTAGTAAACCAGCAGCGGAAGAATCTAAAATCACAGCCTCTTTTGGATATGGGACATCAGGTGATAATTTCGCAGGATAATATTACCCAATATATTTTATTTGCGTTTAGCCTACTAATTTTAAAATAATCACCACTTGCTATGCTGGCGAACAGGGTACATAAAAAAAGCCGCAGGAGAAATTCTCCTGCGGCTCTCTTACAGATTAGTTCTGCTAAGAACGGTCTTCAGACCAACTAATCTTTATTATTCAACCATTAATTCTACTTGTGCTCTCCGGTTCAGGGCTCTGCCTTCTGCAGTATCGTTCGTAGAACGTGGCATTGACTCACCATAACCAACTGTATTTACCCGGTCTTTAGCAAGACGGCCTCTGGCAGTCAGGTAACGGGCTACAGCGGCAGCTCTTCTTTCAGATAAAGCCTGGTTGTACTCGTCAGTACCAGTTGCATCAGCGTGACCAGAAACGTTTACATCAAATTCTGGGTTAGCTTTCAGGAAGCGAACAACCTGATCCAGGGTTTTGAAGGAAACTTTTCTCAACACTGCTTTGTCGAATTCAAACTGGATATAAGTAGTATCCTGTAATGTTCCACGACCTACACCTCTTGGGATTGGCTTACGTACTGGGCAACCTGTAGAATCTACCTGGGTTCCGGCTGGTGTATCTGGGCACTTATCTAAGGCATCAGAAATACCATCAGCATCAGCATCAAGCGGGCAACCTTTGGCATCTACCTGGGTTCCGGCTGGCGTACCTGGGCAAGTATCATTTTGGTCAGCAACACCATCACCGTCAGCATCTGGGCAACCTTGCAGTGCGGCAGTACCTGGTTGGTCTGGGCACTGATCCTGAGCATCAGCAACACCATCATTATCTTTATCTGGGCAACCGTTCAGGGTAGCAACACCAGCTACATCCGGGCAGTTATCCTGATAATCTGGCACACCATCTTTATCAGTATCAACTGGGCATCCGTTTTCATCAACTTTAACACCAGATGGGGTATCAGGGCATTTGTCCTTTCTATCAGGCACACCATCCACATCGGTATCTTTCGCTTTACCTAAAGCCAATGTTAAACCGAAGTTATGCTGTAAAAAACGATCCGGACGCTTATCACCAGCGCGTTTGAAACCATCGTACTGGTCGGTGAAGGTATAAATCTGACCAGTTTGTACGAAAGCGCTAATCCGATCAGTAAAACGTAAGTTAATACCAGCTGCGCCAAAAGCAACACCATGGTTTAAGTCGCCGTCAGTACCGCGGTTAGCAGGTTGTCCGTCGCCAAACATGCCATGAGCACCTTTGCCAGCAACATCTGAAAAAGCACCGCCGTAACCTAACATCAGATAAGGACCAAAACGCGCATCTTCTTTCAGAATCATGCCATTGTTCATCTTTAATTTGAAGGCGCCTATTACGTTACGCATCTCGCCATTAAAGTACATGTTTCTGGGTCTGCCAGCGGCATAAACACCACCATTCACGCTGTTATTGTAGTCGATGCGGGCACCGCTGAAGCTGGCTACAAAATCAAAGGAAGGACTGATGTAACGGGAAATATTAAGGCCACCACCGGTTCTGCCCTGACCAAATTCGAACCACTCGGAACCCAGGTTACCTTTGTATTGGTAAACACTGGCAAACCCCGAGAGGGCCCACTTATTGTCGGCATTTTGCGCGTTGGTAGAAGTGGCCAAAAAGGCACATAGCATAAATGCCATTACTACCATTTTGTTTAAAACTTTCTTCATAGTTGTAGTTTAGTGTAAAAACAGATAAAAATTAAATTATATATTAGGTTTTGCGTATATACCCCGATTACAAAAAAATGTTGCCTTAATATTTAAAATTCCTTGGCTGCGCTTCTGTTTACGGGTAATTGAATAGTTAGATGTATTTATATTTAAAATTTCTATATCTAAGTTAATATTTCAGTTTCTTTTTATTAATTTTTTAACGATTCGTAGCGTAATATTCCGGCTGAAACCAGGTGTTTTACGGTTAATGGACGGCGCAAATATAGAAAGATAATAATTACTGTATAAGCTTCCTGTTAAGTTCTTCTAAAATTACAAATGTCCAATTGGGTTACCTGCCTCTGAAAGAAAAACCAACTATAACTCTAAATGAGAGCTTTAAGGTTTGATTCTGCATTTGTTACCTTCATTATTTTTGAATTATCGGTTGATTAAACTCAAAATCGTACAATGTCATTTGCCGCAGATCGTAATAAGCTTGCCAAAAACTGCGTAACGCACTGATATAACTACGGGTAGCTTTGTCTCTTTCTTCGGTAGCCACATTTAATTCCAAAACCCCAATCTGCCCGTCCAGGTATCTTTCTTTGGTCAGGGTGTAGCGTTTTTCGGCTATTTCATCGGTTCGTTTGGCTACCACCATTTGGTTACGCAGCACTTTAAAGCGTTTTACATTCAGGTAAATATCCTGGTCGAAGTTAATGCGTTGCTGTTCTACATTGGCTTTAACTAATTCCTGGTTAGCCTTGGCCGTGCCCAAACGCCCCTCAGACCGTCCCCAGTCCATCACCGGAATATTAAAGCCTACGCGTAATCGTTGCTGCTCGGACGGGTCGATATAAAGTTCAGAGACTTCTTTTGCCTGCTGGTTAAGGCCGAAGGAGGCAAACAAGTTAGCGGTTACCCCAGTTTCGCCTTTGGCCCGGGCCATGTTCTGCTCTGCCTCCAGTAGTTCCCGCTGGAAAGCAATTATCCGCTGGCGGTTTTGATGGGCCTGCGCTAGGGCAAATTTTTCATCTACCTCAAACTGCGGTATTTCGCCCGGAGGCAACAAGGTAATCGGGTCGTCGTCGGTCAGGCCCAGGTAAACTTTTAGCCGCAACGTGCTGCCTTCTACGTCCAGTGCTGTTTGCTCCAGATTCTGCTGGGCATTCATCAAGGTAAGTTCTAGTTGCAGCAATTCATTTTCGGGTATGGTGCCTTTGGTAAACCGTTCCTGGGCTAATTTATACAGCACTTCGTTGTTCGCCACGTTTTTAGTAGCAATCTGATAGCTAATTTGGCTGAGCAATAAATTAAAGAAATAACCGGTAGCCTCTTCGGCAATACCTTCCATTCTTTCCCAATAATCGCGTTTAGCCTCCTCAAAACGCAAGGGCTGGATTTTATTTTCCCATTTTAACCATCGGTAGCCGAAAAATGGCTGACTAAAAGTAACGGTAGCCGGCACGGAAGTATAGCGCAGGGGAACCCTGCCGGGATCTTTGATAAAATCATCGAACCGGGTGACATTACTGTTAATGGAAATATAACCGCCGGTAAACCATACTTCCTGCCCCAATGATAGCTGCATAAACGAGGAAGCGCTATGATTGCGCTGCGGCAGGGTGCTGCCGTTGGGCTGCAATACCGATATAATATTTTTGTTATACTCCGGCAAGTAGCCATTAAGGTTTAACTGCGGTAGAAAATTAGCTTTAAAAGTTTTGTATTGCCATTGCCGGTTTTCTAATAAAACCGAAGTGTAGCGGTAAGTTGGGGATTGCTCTTTGGCCATCTGAACTACTTCCATCAGGGTAAAAAGTCGAATGGCCGGCGCTTTCTGTGCCTGTGCCGGAGCAGTTATGAAAAAGATAAATAAATTTAAAAAAAGGGTAATTAATTTATTCATTTAACAAATTTATTAAACATACAGATCGGCTTATACCTATCTAGGGCAAATATCCAGGCCTTTTAATTTGTTTCATCTTTTAGGGTAAGCATTGGCTGGATCATCGTTCTCTTTACCCCTATATGGCCAGTCCGCTCACAAATCAGCTGCTTGTGGAACAAGATTAAACTGAACAGAACGGATTTGTCACAAAACATATTCAGCCGGGTGTAACAATAATAAAGACCAATTCTGTAGAAATTCTGAAGTTGTTTTTGCCCGGAACATATTACTCTTACCCGGGAGAAGAACGATGCGCGTCAATAAAAGCCGGGCAAATAAAAAAAAAGGTACAACCTACCGGCCGCACCTATTTTAATGCCTAATCTAAGGCTTGGAATTTATCTGATTTATGCCTGCATCAGCCGCTCAATATCTTCTGCTTCGAGCGGAATATTTGCCATTAAATCTACAGGACCGTTGGTAGTTACTAAAAAATCATTCTCCAACCGGATGCCGAAACCTTCTTCCCGGATGTAAATACCGGGTTCGCAAGTAAACACCATACCGGGTTCGAAAGGGCGGTATTTATTACCGACATCGTGTACATCTAAACCCAGGTGATGTGAAGTACCATGCATAAAATATTTCTTATACAACGGTTTGTCCGGATCCTGGTTTTTCACATCGCTTTCGTTCAGAAGGCCCAATTTTATTAGTTCGTGTTGCATCACGGTACCCACAAAAGAATGATACTGATCCAGGGTGTTGCCGGGTACCAGCATGTTACGGGCAGTTTTCATTACATGCAGCACTGCGTCGTATACTTCTCTTTGCCGGGGCGTAAACCGGCCGTTTACCGGCACACTACGGGTTAAGTCGGCAGCATAATTGGCGTATTCGGCGCCAAAATCCATCAGTACCACCTCGCCTTCTTTACATTCACGACTGTTATCTACATAGTGCAGGATGCAGGCGTTGGCCCCGGAAGCAATAATGGAACCGTAAGCCGGACCACGGGAGCGGTTTCGAATAAACTCATGCACGATTTCGGCTTCAATTTCGTACTCCATTACCCCGGGTTTAATAAATTTTAAAAGCCGCAGAAAGGCTTTCTCGGTAATGTTGCAAGCCTGTTTAATAAGTGTTATTTCAGCTTCGGATTTAATTGCCCGCAGGTGATGCATAATGGGGGCGCTGCGCTGGTACTGGTGCAGCGGGTAAGTTTTTTTGCACCATTTCAGGAAGCGGGCATCGCGGGTTTCCACTTCTACCACGGCCCGCAGGTGCTCGTTGCTGTTCAGGTATACGTGTTCGCATTCGGCCATTAACGTATTAAATACCTGCTTAAATTCCGAAAGCCAGTAAATGGTTTTGATGCCGGAGGTTTCCCGGGCCTGCTCTTTCGTTAATTTATAGCCTTCCCAGGTCAGAATAAGTTCGCTGGTTTCGCGCAAAAATAAAATTTCCTGGTAGCGCGCCTCTTTCGCATCCGGGAATAAAAGCAAAATACTTTCTTCCTGGTCCACCCCACTCAAATAAAACAAATCGCTGCTTTGCCGGAACGCCATAGTACCGTCGGCATTCGTGGGCATGATGTCATTCGACTGAAAAACCGCCAGGGAACAGGGCTTTAAACGGCTGCAAAAATTTTTGCGGTTATGAACAAATAAATCGGCGGGAATAGGCTGGTATTTCATAGTAAAGTAAAATGAATTAGTGGTTTACCCTCGAAAAAAATAATATTACAGACTGGTATAGAAATAATGCTGTACAGACAAATACCTGCAAGTAAAACTAAGTAACTAGGCAAATATTAACAGCATCTTCCGGAAATAAAAGTTTGGTTAATTTTTAAAGATTAATATATCGCGTCTTAATCTTAATTTTGCGGGCACTAAACAGTAATACCTATAATGAGAATCGGCCTGGATGCCAAAAGAGCTTTTAACAACACCTCAGGCCTGGGCAATTACAGCCGCTTTGTCATTTCGGGTTTGCTGGCGCATTATCCGGTAGCCCAATATTTTTTGTTTACGCCCAAGGTTTCCGAGATCTTCCAAAATTTTTATCCAGCTTCTGATCAGGTAAAACTAATAACCCCAACCACATGGCGCCAGGCGGTGCCCGCCTGGTGGCGTACGTTCGGACTGGGTAACGACCTTCAGCAAGGAGGTATCCAGCTTTACCATGGCCTGAGCAATGAGTTGCCGGTCGCCTTACCACCCGCAATAAAAAAGGTGGTAACCATTCATGATTTAATTTTTATTCGATACCCTGAGCTCTACCAACCCATCGACCGGCTGCTTTATCACTATAAATTCGGATACGCTTGCCGGCAGGCCGACAAAGTTATTGCCATCAGCGAGCAAACTAAGCAGGATATTATTCATTATTATAAAATACCGCCCGCGAACGTAGAAGTAATTTATCAGGATTGTAACGCCATCTTTCATCAATTACTACCCACCGAAATCCGGCAACAGGTAAAACAGAAATATTCGTTGCCCGATACATATATATTATGTGTAGGCACCCTGGAACCCCGCAAAAATCAACTGCACCTGCTCCGGGCCTGGGTGCAGGCCGGCTTAGCGCCGGAATTGCCGGTAGTATTTATTGGCCGGGCTACGGCCTATAAACAGGAACTGGAAGCCTTTATAGATCAGCACCAGGTAAAAGATAAGGTAATTTTTATGCCCTATATACCTACCGAGGATTTACCGGCGATTTACCAGTTAGCTTATTTATTTGTTTATCCTTCAATTTTCGAAGGCTTTGGCATTCCTATATTAGAAGCCCTGAACAGCGGCGTACCGGTTATTACCTCTACGGGTTCGTGTTTTGCTGAAGCCGGCAGCGAAGCTGCCCTTTACGCGGCGCCGGATAATCCGGAAGAACTGGCCCATTTGCTGGTAAAAGCCTCCCATAACCAGGCCTTGCGGGACGATATGATCCGGAAAGGATTTGAACAGGCAAAGCTATTCCGGCCCGAAAAAACCATTACCCAAATCCACAATCTTTACGCAGACTTGCTCCTGGCCAAATAAACCGCTGTAAACGGTTTTTTCTTTAAATTTTCGTAACTTTGCCCTCCCAAAAAAGAGATTTCATGCCTGATTATCACCTTCATACCTTGCCTAACGGCATTCGTATTTTACATAAACAAGTTTCACATACCAAAATTGCCCACAGCGGCTTTATGCTGGATATCGGCAGCCGCGACGAAAAACCAGAACAACTGGGCATTGCCCACTTCTGGGAGCACATGGCTTTTAAAGGCACCCAAAAGCGTAAATCATTTCATATTCTTAATCGCTTAGAAACGGTGGGTGGCGAACTGAATGCCTATACCACCAAAGAAAAGCTCTGTTTTTATGCCTCGGTGTTGGATAAACACTTCGAAAAAGCCTTTGAACTCCTCACCGATATTACCTTTAACTCGATTTTTCCGGGCCGGGAAATAGAAAAGGAACGGGGCGTTATTCTGGAAGAGATGGCCATGTACCTCGATACGCCGGAAGATGCTGTGGTGGACGAGTTCGACAATGTGGTTTTCGGAAATCATACCCTGGGCAATAATATTTTAGGTACCCGCGAAAGTGTATCGGGTTTCAAAAAGCAGGATTTTCTGCAATTTATTCAGGATAATATGAGCACCGACCGGCTGGTATTCAGCTCGGTGAGCAATTTACCTTTCGATAAAGTTTTAAAGCTGGGTCAAAAATACCTGGGACATTTACCCCGTATTGTAAGTAACCGCGAGCGGCAGCCTTTTGTAGCTTATCAGCCCAATCGGGTTAGCCTGGAAAAACCCATTAGCCAGGCCCATTGCCTGATTGGTTGTCCGGCTTATTCCCTGGCCGATGAGAAGCGAATTCCTTTCTTTCTGCTATCTAATATTCTGGGTGGTCCCGGTATGAACTCCCGGTTAAACCTGGCCGTACGCGAAAAACATGGCCTGGTATATACCATTGATGCCAATTATACCACTTATATCGATACCGGCCTGTTTGGCATCTATTTTGGCACCGAAAAAAAACAGTTAAACCGGACTACCGCGCTGGTTTTAAAAGAATTGAAAAAACTGCGTGAAAAACCGCTGGGCACCGTGCAATTACATACCGCCAAAGAACAACTGATGGGGCAACTGGCCATGGCCGAAGAAAGCAATATTGGCCTGATGATGATGCTGGCCAAAAGCATCCTGGACCTGGAAAAAGTAGAAACCCTGAACGAAATATTTGACCAAATCCGGCAGATTACCGCCAAACAACTGCAGGAAATTGCCAACGAAATCCTGCACGAAGACAACCTGAGTTACCTGAACTACATACCGGCTAAAAATTAATCGCGCTAAATAATACCGCCATGAACCTTCTAAACCCGGAATTACAGGATTACATAACCGGCCACACCAGCTCCGAGCCGCAGTTTTTACAGCGGATAAACCGGGAAACCCATCTGAGCGTGTTACGGCCCCGGATGCTTTCGGGTCATTTGCAGGGCCGGGTACTGGCCATGCTCTCGCACATGATTAAGCCGAAACAGGTATTGGAGATTGGCACCTATACCGGCTATTCGGCTTTGTGCCTGGCCGAAGGACTGGCTCCGGGCGGCCAGCTACACACCATTGATATTAACGATGAACTGGAAGACCGGGTCCGGCACTATATAAAGGAAGCCGGCCAGGAGAGCCAGATAAAATATTACGTGGGCCATGCGCTGGAAATAATACCTGATTTGAATGTTTTCTTCGATCTGGTATTTATTGATGCCGACAAAACAAACTACAGCCGGTACTACGAACTGGCGCTGGAAAAAATGAGGAGCGGCGGTTTTATATTGGCCGATAATGTATTGTGGAGCGGCAAAGTATTGCAGCAAACCGGCAATAAGATTGATAAAGACACCCAGGCCATTGTGGATTTTAACCGGCAGGTGCAGCAAGACGACCGGGTAGAAAACGTACTACTGCCTCTGCGCGACGGTTTGATGCTGATTCGCAAAAAATAAGGCAATAAGTTTTATAAGGTTCTCGTTAAGAAATAAATAAGAAAACTGCACCCGGTATTTAACCACCTTACCTTTCCCCTTTTCTCCTCATTTTAGCATATTTCAACGACCTGGCTGAAATAACTACTTCTGCAACTAATTCATTCTATGCAAATTGCTCTATTAGCCTTAAAGAGGAGCTTTGGGCAACTTGTGGATAAATTGTAGATAAGTAATCAGTTAAAAAATTTACTCTTCGGTTCTTATTCTGCTAATTTGTTATCCGGTTGCTGGCAGGTTTTTGCTGCCTGCCCAGGCAAAACTACCTGCCAGCAACCGGATAATAAATTTCAGATATCTATAAACCATTCATTTAAAGCCTGTTCTTATGCTAAAAGGTACCATTTTGTTGCTCTTAAGCTTTATGAGCTTCCTGGCGAATGCCCAAAACATTATTGTTCCTTCAGATATCTATTTTGCAGATCAGCACCTGCGGGTAAACGAAAATGGCCGGCGGGAAATACAACGACAGGTAGACGCCTTAACAAAATATCCAACCTATTTCCAAAGCAAAGTAGATCGGGCCGATACTTATTTTCCGATTGTCGAACGGATATTCCGGGAAGAAGG
>JAQBNV010000123.1 GCA_028288395.1 Adhaeribacter sp.
TAACTGCTACCTAACTCTAATGTGTGCTTCATAGATAAGGAATTAGGAAAGCAGTATTTATTAATAATGACAGCCAGAACGGTTATATAAATTAATTATTAACGATGATGCAGCGATTTGCTTTTAAAATGAAATTAAAACCTGGTTTTGTGGCAGAATACCAGAAGCGGCACGATGCCATTTGGCCGGAACTGGCCCAGCTTTTAAAGGAAGCGGACGTAAGCGATTATTCCATCTTTCTGGACGAAGAAACAAATACTTTATTTGCCGTGCAGAAACAGGCGGGCGCTTCTTCGCAGGATTTGGGCAACACCGCTATCGTACAGAAATGGTGGGCTTACATGGCCGATATCATGGACACCAACCCGGATAATTCGCCGGTATCAATACCTTTAAAAGAAGTGTTTTATTTACCTTAAATTTACAAAATTTGCCGCAAGGAAGCAGCTGCTTTACTGGTGTGTCTTACGGTGAAATTTAAACCCGGAAACGAAACGTAAACCTATATTATCCCCAAAACGCTTAAAATTAATTTCACTTTATTCGCCTGTCCATGACTTCTAAGTATAAACTTCTGGCTGCCCTGGTATTTTGTAGCACGATTTTAATCAACTGCCGGCAACCCCAAACGGCTAATGCCCCTGCCAATGATCCAAGTGCAAGTGCTGTTGCAACCGTATGGCCCGAAATAAAGAAAGAAAACCGGCCCTGGACCCGCTGGTGGTGGATGGGCAGCGCCGTCGACGAAAAAAATATTGACCGGTTACTCGGAGAATATTCCCGCGCCGGGTTAGGCGGGGTGGAGATAGCGCCCATTTACGGGGCCATCGGCCACGAAAGCCGCTATATCGAGTTTTTGTCGCCAACCTGGATGAATATACTGGATTTTACAGTAAAGAAAGCCGGCGACTACGGGATGGGCGTAGACATGACCCAGGGCACCGGCTGGCCGTTTGGTGGTCCGCAGGTAAAGCCGGAGTACGCGGCCTCCAAGTTAATTATTCAGAAATATTCCCTCCCGGGCGGACAATCACTGCCGGAACTGATAACCGTAAATGAGGAAAAACAACAGGAGTTGGGCCCCGTTCTGCAGGCCGTAATGGCCTACGGTGATAAGGGTGAAATATTGAATATAACAGATAAAGTAAGTCCGGCAGGAAAACTAAACTGGACCCCCAAAACCGGGAACTGGCAAATATATGCAGCCTTTAACGGGAAAACCCGCCAAATGGTAAAAAGAGCCGCGCCCGGAGGCGTGGGCTATACCCTCGATCACCTGAACCCCGGGGCCGTAACGGCCTACCTGAACCGCTTCAGCAGCGTTTTCGGGGATAAAAATTTTGGTGTACGGGCTTTTTACAACGACAGCTACGAAGTTTACGGTGCCGATTGGACGCCTTCGTTTCTGGAGGAGTTCCGGAAGCGCCGGGGCTACGATCTGCGACCCTATTTGCGCGAACTCCTGAGCAAAGAAAAAACTGAAACCATCGCCCGCCTCAAAGCCGACTACCGCGAAACCATGAGCGAAATGGTACTCGAAAATTTTACCCAACCCTGGACCAACTGGGCCCATCAACGCAACAGCCTTACCAAAAATCAGGCCCACGGCTCGCCGGGTAATTTGCTCGATTTATACGCGGCTGTTGACATTCCGGAGTGCGAAACCTTTGGTTCCAGTTACTTTCCCATCCCGGGCCTGCGCCGCGATAGCGCTGATATCCGCAACGTAGATCCGGACCCGATAATGCTGAAGTTCGCTTCTTCGGGCGCCCACGCCTCCGGTAAAAACCTGGTCTCTTCCGAAACTTTCACCTGGCTGGGCGAGCATTTCAAAACTTCCTTTTCGCAGTGCAAACCCGAGCTGGAACAGGTGTTTTTATCGGGCGTAAACCATGTATTCTACCACGGTGTTACCTATTCGCCGGAAGATGTTGCCTGGCCAGGCTGGTTATTTTATGCGTCTTTAAATTTAACCCCGGCCAACAGTTTGTGGCCGCATTTCCGGGGACTGAACGATTATATTGCCCGTACCCAGTCGGTGCTGCAAGCGGGCCAGCCGGATAACGAGTTGGCGGTATATTGGCCGGTTTACGATTTCTGGCAACAGGCCAAAGGCCGGGAGCAACTGATTACGGTGCATGCCATCGATGAATGGTTGCACCCTACGCCGTTTTATAAGCAGGTAAAAAGCCTGATGACCACCGGGTACTCCCTTGATTTTATTTCGGATAAAATGCTGGCTGCCGCCCAGGTAACGAATGGTAGCATCCGGACTTCCGCCAACGGGCCGGCGCATAAAGTAATATTGGTGCCGCAGGCCAACTACATGCCACTGGCCACTTTCGAAAATATCCTGAAATTGGCCAACAACGGCGCTACGGTAATCATAGAAAAATTACCTACCGATGTGCCGGGCTGGCACGACCTAACGGCCCGGCGGCAAAAACTGAAGCAGCTGACCAATGCGCTGGTATTTACCGAAGCCGGTAACGGCCTAAAAAGACTAAAAACCGGACAAGGGCAACTATTGCTCACGCCGGATGTGGCGCGGGCGCTGGCAGCGGTGAAGCTGGACCGGGAGTCTTTAACCGATACCGGACTTAAATTTATTCGCCGCGAAATTCCGGAAGGCAAATATTACTATCTCGTAAACCATACGGCCAAAGCCATTGATACGCAGGTGCCTTTAAATACCGGAGCTGCCTCGGTAGTAATCATGGACCCCCAAAGTGGCCGGGCGGGTACAACGGCGGCTACCAAAACCGGAACCAAAACCACGGTGCGGGTGCAACTACAATCCGGCGAAGCCATTATTTTACGGACTTCTAACGCCCCAGCGGCGGGAGTGAGCGCCTGGCAATACCTCGATAATGCCCTACCGCTCCAGGAAGTAAAGGGAAATTGGGCTTTGCATTTTACCCAGGGTGGCCCCACACTACCGGCCGATCAGCAATTGAAAAATCTGGTTTCCTGGACTGAATTGCCGGATAAAAAAGCCGAGAATTTTTCGGGGAGTGGCGAATATACCATAGCTTTTAACCTGCCAGCTAAAAAAGTTGGTGAATATATATTGGATTTAGGTAAGGTAAACGAAAGCGCCCGGGTATGGCTGAACGGGCAGGAAGTAGGCATTTTGTGGAGCATCCCTTTCCGGGCACGGGTAGGAGCATATTTAAAATCCGGTAAAAATACCCTGAAGGTAGAAGTTGTAAATTTAATGGCTAACCGCATCCGGTACATGGACCAGCAGAAATTAGAATGGCGCCGTTACCACGAGATAAATTTCGTAAATATTAATTATAAGCCTTTTGATGCGTCGGTTTGGAAACCGATGCCCTCCGGGTTAATAGGTCCAGTTACTTTAACCGGTTACCGTACCCAGAACGAATAAATAACAGGCATTACTAAAATTGAGGAAACCGGATCGGGTAAATCAGCAATAGCCGTTCCTGGATAATATTAATTATGCAACGAACCGGGAAATACCTGTATGCTAGTATTAGTCAGATTTCCCGTTTTGCAAGGGATTAATCTTGGATGCACCTGCAAGTCTTAGGATTGGTAT
>JAQBNV010000124.1 GCA_028288395.1 Adhaeribacter sp.
GAGTTTGGCGGCGTATCGGGCATTGTGACGATGGAGGATATTATGGAAGAACTGGTAGGCGAAATCCAGGACGAATACGATGAGGAAGTGCCGCTGGTAGATAAAATATCGGATTTTGAATTTAAGGTAAGTACCGCGGCTGCTATCCTGGACGTGAACGATTTTCTACCTTACCCCTTACCCGAAGGCGAAGATTACGAAACGGTAGGCGGACTGATTAACGTTATTTACGGCACCATCCCCGAAATAGGCGACACGGCGGTTTTCAACGAATACCAGTTTAAAGTACTGGACAAATCGCAACGCAACATCGAAACGGTTTTACTGACGGTAACCGAAGACAAGCGGGATGACTTATTATAGCTTTATCAGTAATATGCTATGCCGGTCCGGCCATAACCTGTACCTAAATACAAAAGCGAAATATTATTCTCCGGCCAGGATTTCAGGGCCAGAAAACAAGATAATGTAACCCTAATTGCTAACTGCTAATCACTAATAGCTAATCACTAAAAGGTGAAGGACTGATGGAGGACCAGCCGCCATCTATAATTAAGCTTTGTCCGGTAATATGCCGCGCTTTATCCGACACCAGGAACAAAGCCGCGTGGGCAATATCGGCGGGAGAAGCCGGCCGACCCAAAGGTGTCAGACCCGACCATACGCTTTCGTAATTAGGATCTTCGGCTGTCCTTTCGGTAAGGGTAGCTCCCGGGGCAATGGCATTAATAGTTATCTGGTAGGGCGATAATTCAATTACCAGGTTCCGGGCCAACATTTGCAGTGCTGCCTTGGTCATGGCGTAAGCCGCCAGGTTTTTATGCGCCTGGTACCCCGTAACCGACGACATTAAAAGGATGCTGCCCCCGCTTTGTTGCTTTATTATTTGCCGGGCTACTGCCTGAGCCAGGAAGAAACTACCGCCTATATTCAGATTGGTTACCTGGTGCAGGGCTTCCGGGGTATACGTTAGAAAATCGCCAAACAGGGTAATACCGGCATTGGCAATGGCAATATTCACTTTCCCAAATTCGCGCACCGCTGTATCCACCATTTTTTGAATAAAAGTTACATCGGCAGCATTGCCGGCCAGCCCAAAGCACTGCCCGCCTGTATCGTGGTTAATCTGCGTAGCCGCCTTGGCTGTTAAATCAGGATCTAGATCGTTCACTACAACCGCTGCACCTTGCAGGGCCAGTTGCCGGCAAATTTCAAACCCAATGCCCTGTCCGGCACCCGTTACAATGGCTACCTGTTGCGCAAAAGGTGGTTGGTTCATCATCATAGGCCCGGGATCAATTGCGATTAGCTAAAGTCAGTTAGAAGTATTATTTATTTTTGGGTCGGTGTAAATTATAAAAAATAACCGAGGTATCGGTGATGGCTTTCACTTTCTTATTCTGCGCATCTACCGGGTAAAGGTAGCCTTGGGCGTGCAGCTTTTCCAAAGCAACCTTATAATTGGCTTTAATATAATTGGTACCAATGCTATGCTCCTCGTAAATTGCCTGCAGGGTTTTGTAATGAAACCGGCTTTTGCTGCCGGCCAGATCTTCTGCTAAATTAGCGATACAGAAAGGATGTAAATAACTAAAGAAGCCCGGTAATAAAGGTGCCAGGGCTTTAGAACTGGCCTCGAACAAAGGCACGCCATCTTCCTGATACTGACTGTAAGCCTGCATAATTTCTTTCATGCCCAAATAATTTTCAATTGATTTAGTGGCCAGGAAAAGATATTGGCTGGCTGCATTTTTGCCGGTTGCCTTTATATTAAATTTAAAAATATTAAATCCATTTTCCCGAAATACACCTTCCAGCGCCTGCATAAAACGCAGTTCTTTTCTTTGTATATTATTTTCGGTCCGATTAATTTGTTGTATCTCCTCCCACCGTTCGCCCCAAAACCCATTCATGGCATCCGCGGCGTCATCCGGTAGTAATGCGGAGCGCATTTTATTCACACTAAAAATCATCAAAATATCCGTTTGGGCCTGAGGCAATGCCTGCATCAGTATTTGCCGGGATAAAGCCTGACTGGCCGGGTTTAAAAAAAGCAAAGTAGGCCTTTGCCCTGCTTCTGAACCGGCCCATAATTCCAGCAAAGCCGACTGGGTAGATACTACCGGCAAAGGAGATAGTGCCGGATAATAGGGCAACTGCTCCAGGTTAATTTTTAATTTTTCTACCACCTTATCTGACGAATCGGTGAAGCATATATTTACCTGCTGTTGCCCATCCCCTTCAAAAGCGGCAGGTTGATACATACTGTTCAGGATAGTTATGGGGGAAGTTGGTTGCCCCTCCGGCGTAAAACCCTCACCGGCCTGCAAATCGAAGAAATCAAGGGGCTGATCCGATGGACTAACGGCCTCTTTTAAATAGCTTTCGCACCAAATTTTAAAATATTGGGGCAATATTTTATCTTTAATTTCGCCGATAGTACGTTTCTGAGTAAAAAAGTTATCCGGTTCTGCCGCCGCCATTGGTACTTAAAATTCGAATAAAGTTACTAATTAAAATAATTACCAGGTATATAAATCCACTACAACCAACCTGGTACATACGTAGGTTCATTTAAATAAAGCTTCTAATTTAGGCGGACAGGTTAATTATTTCCTTTAAAAGCCAAACAACCGGAAGAAGCTATCGGACTTATAAATGGGACCGCTATTTATGTTCTCCAGCACATTTATTCCTCCGGATTTGAACAGCCGATAGCCGTTTTTTTCTTAGGCAAGGCCAGGATTGAAGCAATTCCGCCTATTTTTTTCCTGAGCTTAGAAAGGATCCTGTCACCGGTTAAAAAATTAATTAGAACCAAATGCGTGGCAAACTGGTTTTATGACTAAAATGCAGTTAAAAATGAGCCACTATGAACGCGGAAGAAATAAAATATAACGAACTAACACCAGAAGAAGAACGGGTTATCCTCCGGAAAGGCACAGAATTTCCATTTACCGGAAAATTTAATAACCATAAAGAATCCGGCACTTACGTATGCCGTCGCTGCAACGCGCCGCTTTACCACTCGGCCGATAAATTTGATTCGCACTGCGGCTGGCCCAGTTTTGATGACGAGATACCGGGTGCTGTAAAACATTTGCCAGACGCCGACGGGCACCGGGTAGAAATAGTTTGCAACACCTGCGGCGGCCATTTGGGTCACGTTTTCTCAGGCGAGCGGCTAACGGCTAAAAATAGCCGCCATTGCGTTAACTCCGTTTCCCTGGATTTTATTCCGGACAACAGATAATAAATATTAGTCGGCTATAAAAAGTGGGGTTTAAACCTATCTTTTTATAGTCGCCCAAATATTTTCCAGATAATCTTACCTTAAGGCTAATATTCCGGTGTAATCACCACCTCACTTCTGTTTTAACCAGAAGCCACCGAAGAACAATATAAGGTTATCAATTCCGCTTTAGATTCACCCATTTCCCATAGAAGCACCACTAGCCAAGAATATTCCGGAAAAATATTTTGCCAAAAAATAATTACCGGGCTTATCTGGAAGAATATTTATCTGCGGCCAGTAGAAAATAAACTTAAAAACAACCACATTCGGGATTGATTAGTAATATTGGAAGAATAATCCCGCGCATGTCATTTCTATATATAAAAGCTCTTCATATTATTTTTGTGGTTACCTGGTTTGCCGGCTTGTTTTACATGCCCCGCCTCTTTATCTATTTCGCGGAAGCGCAGGACAAGCCGGAGCCGGAAAAATCAATTCTGCAAAACCAGTTTAAGCTGATGCAACGACGCTTGTGGTACGGCATTACCTGGCCTTCGGCGGTAATTACGCTTATCATGGGGCTGAGTACCTGGTACCTCTATGGCGCTTTTCCGGCCTGGCTGCAGCTTAAACTATTGTTTGTACTTGGGTTATACGGCTACCATTTATTTTGCCACCGGCTTTTCAAACAACAGCAACGGGGCGTGGTTACGTGGTCGTCTACTAAATTGCGCGTCTGGAACGAAGTAGCCACCATTTTCCTGTTTGCCATTGTTTTCCTGGTAATCCTAAAGAATGCGTTGGGTATGGTTTATGGCTTAATAGGTTTAGCGGCCTTAATTATTCTACTCTTGGTAGCAATCCGGGTTTATAAAAAAGTTCGGGAGAAAGCCTAGGGTTTGGCTTACCGGGCAGTCCGTTAATTACCGCCGCCGAATGATTTATACTTCATAGAAGAAGCACTAACAGCATATTTTTACCATAAAAAAAAGCCTGCTATAAAATTATAGCAGGCTTTTTTTTATGGTTAGGCTTTATTTTTAATTAGTAGCTGGCAACCAAATGCTTTTATTATTACGGGTAGTAGCAGCCTCTTTAAAGTAAAGAAACTTGTTCGAAGGTGAATACCCTTCATTCCAACCTTCTCCAGCCGGAATAGTGTAAATATCGGCATCAGCAAATAATAAGTTCTGCTTCTGTTTAGCTTCGGTCTTACTGCTACTGGCTACTTGCATTTTCTTTATGTTTTATAGTTTTTAGTATCTCGGGAGAAATATTGTATACGAATTAAAACGAAATAAGATTCATGGTACGCTCCTGCTTTACAGCAGACAAATATATCTTAAATTTTCCGAATCGTTATCAATATAACTGAAATACATTAACTTTATTAAACGAGTTCCATAAAATTTCTCATTTTGTTAAATTTTTCATATAAACACAAGCTTTATCATCCAGCCACAAGGCATTTAAACTGAATTAAATATATATTATTTAATATATTTAATTATTTATAATAACCCGAGGGAATAAAAGTAAATTGCCGTTTAAAGTTCTGCAGCTCATCTAGCAAAGTAATGGGTGTATAACCGGAATGGTCGCTTAGCCGCCCCTTAGGGTTGATAAACAAACTCCGGGATTTACGGTCCTGCAATATAAACAGCATCTCTAACTGGGGATAAATATCTTTAAGCGTATCTGCTACTTCCATCACGCTGAGATTCCTTTCTACCAGGTTAAAAGTACCCGGCACCAGATTAATATTTATCAAATCGGCCAAGTCGCGGCTTACTTTATCTATGTGCACGAAAGCCCGCTGCTGTAAACCACTGCCCTGAATCGTAATCCGATTGGTAAAATGGGCATCAAACATAAACTTATTAATAACCGAATCGAAACGCAGGCTACGGCTATAGCCATACACATTACCGCACCGGATTATATAGGTTTGGATGCGATCGGCTAACCGGTTAAGCATTTTTTCGCCGTTGTGTTTAGAGATGCCGTAATAAGTACGGGGCTGTGGGGGTGTATCTTCTTCTATTTGCTCTTCGGAGGCACCATACACCGAACTGGAGCTCAGGTAGATCAATTTCTGCACCTTGCTGTTTTCCAGCGCATAACTCAGTTCGGCAGAACCCCAATGATTTACCTGCTCAAACAGGTGCGGATCGTCGTTCGAAAAGGTGGTAAGTACTTTGGCAGCCAAATGGTACACCACATCTACTTCGGCAATTATTTTGCGCAGTTTATAAGAGTCTAAAATATCGCCCAGTACAAAGCGGATGCGCTGATCAGGTAATTTATTGTGGCCCAGAAAAAGGTTAAAGTTTCGCCGGCTCAGGTTATCATATATGATAATTTCAGTTACTTCCGGATTTTGGAGCAGTTGGTGGGTAAGTTCTGTGCCGATATAACCGGCACCGCCTGTAATCAATATTCTCATTTATTATTTCTCAATCAGTTGGGTATGCAAACCACACTCAGTTTTATTCGTGCCAAACCAGCGGCCACTACGGTCGTCGAGCAGGGCATTAACATCTATTTTACGGGTGCAGGGTTCGCAGCCAATACTCATGTATCCTTCGCCTTCCAGCGGATGTTTAGGTAAATTAAATTCCCGGATATAATCGTAAACCATTTTGCTGGACCAGCCTAGCATCGGGTGAAAACGGATAACGCCGTTGGGCGCTCTTTCTTCGCGCTTCATCTGCGCGCGTACTTTGCTCTGGTCGCCGCGTACCCCGCTAATCCAAACATCGTGGGTAACAAGTATTGGCTCCAAAGGCTGAATTTTATTTAAATAGCAGCAATAATCCGGGTCAGAGGTAAACATTAATTGCCCGTTGGCATCGCGTTGCTGGTTGCGGGGCACCGCCGAGTATAAATCGGTAATATTTAAACCTAGCAAATCCTGCACCTGCTTGCGAAAGCTTAAGGTTTCGGGAAAATGGTAACCGGTATTTAAAAAGTAAACCGGGATGTCGGGGGCTACCCGGCTCAGGATATGCAGCAAAGGCATACTGTTGGTTTGCAGGGAGGAGGAGGCAAATACTTTTAAGCCCCGTTCTCTATATACATCCAAATCCTGCT